>JAUNPZ010000045.1:15193-22630 GCA_030536455.1 Lachnospiraceae bacterium
GAGGCCGTGCGCCTGGCCTTTTCCCTGGCAGAGCTTCACGGCGGGAAAATCCCGGCGTTAGCCGATGTAAGAGATGCGGCGGTGACCTGCATCGGTCACGGGAAGCTGGCGGAAATCGCAGTGTCCGTGGCACAGATGGAGATCGGCACCCGAATCGGAAGTCTCCCGCAGGGGGTCAGCCGGACCTCGATCCAGAATGATTTTTACCGGAAGCTGGAAGAACTGCGGCTGGAAAAATACCGTTCCGTGACGGCGCAGATGCTGCCGCTGGACCTTCGTGAGAAGCTGACGGTACAGTCCAGGAAAGCGGCCTTTTTGGATCTGGAGCGTTCCTTCTTCCTGCACCGTCTTCGTGTGCTGGGCATCCGTTTTGCATCCTTTGAAAGGGTCAGTCAGGAAAATGCCACCTGGGCGGAGCGCTGGAACCTTATGTGGACGCCGGAGGCGGAGATTCAGCTTGTGGAGGCCGTGTTAAAGGGAGATACGGTGGAGCAGGCAGCCGCATTTGTGCTGAAGGAGCGGATGGGGCAGGATGCCGGAATCGGGGAGCTGGCCGGAGTAATCCGGGATGCCTGCCTGTGCGGCATGCCGGCAGCTCTTACCATGGCGGTGGATGCTCTTCAGGCCAGCGCCGTGGATGCAGCCTCTGTGCCGGAGACGGCATCGGCGGCAGGAAATCTTTCTGCGGTCATTCAGTACGGAGATATCCGAAAGCTGGACCACCGTCCGCTGATTCCGATTCTTTCCCAGCTTTTCTTAAGAGTCTGCCTGATTCTTCCCGGCGAATGCGCCTGTGATGATTCGGCGTGCCGGCAGATTGGGCCGGCTTTGGAGCTGATGAATGAAATCAGTGTCCGCCATGATTTCCTGGACGGAGAGCGGTTCGGGAGAGTATTGGGGGAGATTGCAGAGCGGGATGACTTGAATACGAAGCTGTCCGGGCTTGCAGCCGCAATCCTTCTGGAGAGGGGCGGGATGGACAGCCAGGAGCTGGGGCGGCAGGTGGAGCGCCGCCTCTCCAAAGGCATCCCTGCTGATTTAGGCGCAGGATGGTTTGAGGGACTTTCTATGAGAAACCACTATGCCCTGATTGCCAGATTGTCGCTCTGGGAAAAGCTGAACGACTATCTGGACACGCTGGATGATGAGGAATTTAAGCGGGCACTGGTGTTCCTGCGCCGCGCATTTGCCGACTATTCGGCGGCAGAAAAGGAGCAGATTGCGGAAAATCTGGGGGAAATCTGGAACGTGAACCCGGAAGCCGCCAGCGAAATACTCAATGGAAGCGTGCCGGAGGATGCGGCGGAATTCCTGGAAGGACTGGATGAGTTTGATTTCGGAGATATCTGATCAGGAGGACTGCATCAAAGCCGCAAGGATATAAAGAATCCAGATGTGCGCCGGATAGAAGAGATAGAAGAATTGCTTGAAGCCTTTCCCTTTTTCACCGTTGTAAAGAGCCATCGGGACAGCGGCAGATACCATCATCCACTGGAAACCGCCGCTGACCGAATAAACGAGAACCGACAGGGCGGAGAGAACCGCAATCTGTGCCCAGCGCCATTTCCGGAGTGCGTAGAATGCCGCACCCAGAGCAACCATGGCGAAGCCGCCCTCAACGGTCAGGACACTTGGAACCAGCAGGGCTGCCATAGCAAGCATGCGGAAGACAGAACCGGGAATATTTTCGTTGAAGGACAGACTAGCAGCCAGGAACATCGGCGCAGCCATGAGAACGGGAACGAAGCAGAGCAATATGGAGGCGATGATTTTCTTTGCATCTTTTTTCCGTATCCCGTCCAAAAAGCAATCCCAGAACAGCATATACAGCCCGGCTGTGAAGAAGGTGCTGAAAGCGTTGTTCATCAATACAACGTTCGGATTCGGCAGCAGCTTCTGCAGCAGAAATGAGGAAATGGTCATGACCCAGCTTCCGACCAGCAGACGGGTCAGATATTTTCTGCGGTTATGGGTATAATGGAAGCTGTCTGCGGCAAGAAACAGCAGAATCGGAAATACGGGACGGCCCAGGTAAGCAAGCCAAAGCGGCGCACCCATGGGCAGAAACATCTGATGGATATGGTCAAACACCATCAGAATAATGGCAAACAGTTTCAGGTTGGTTGCGGTGCAAAGGCGTTTCATCTTTTTGTCTCCTCCGGTTTAATATCGGTATTTGATGCAGCATTCTGTGTACATTCGCGGGTTACGCTTTGAATCAGTTCTTCCGCAGATATGCCGTAAAGCTGAGAAAGGGCAATCAGGTTGGAGGTGCTGGGGTCAGAGGTTCCATTTTCCCATTTGGACACGGCCTGTCGGCTTACACCGATTGCTTCCGCAACAAATTCCTGTGTCATCTTACAGCGTATGCGGTTCTCTTTCAGAAGCTCAGATAGGGATTTTTTGATTTGCTCTTTTTCTTCCCGGACTTCCCTGGACGCAATGTATTTTTTCAGCGCCTTTACAATCAGGATAAACAGATAGATAACGGCTGCGGCCACAACGGCCCAGAAAGCAATCATCAGGATACCGATGAATAAGGTAATGACTTGAAGTGTATTCATAGTAAAACTCCTTTTGTTTTTTGCCCTCATTCTATCAAAAAAGGCTGGTTGCGTCCACCAACGATTGCGCTACCAGCCGTTGCATCGGGAAAATATTCCGGAACAGCAGGAAAAAATGGATACATAGAGTGAAAAAAACAGGAAAAGGGAAAGAATGGGAAAAAGAAAGAAGAAAGGGAAAGAAAGGGGGATTGCGCGGTGGAACTGAAAGAACGGATGCTCCGGTGGCGCCTGATTCTGGGGCAGGAGAGCGAGCAGACCTTTTCACGGATGGGGGTTGGTCCTTCTGCGGGAGAGGACGGCGGACCGGACGGGCTGCCCGGACTTTCCGAGGAGCAGTGGCTGATGGACCAGGCGCTGGAAGCAATCTATAATCCCGGCTCCTCCGGAAGCCTTCAGGCAGGAGGAAGAGGAGCAGGCAGCGGTCCGTCCAGCCCCAGAATCAGCCGGTGGCTGGGAGATGTCCGGACGCTTTTTGATAAAGAACTGGTAAAGGTGATTCAGACGGATGCCATGGAGCGGTGCGGCTTAAAACAATTGATTTTCGAGCCGGAGCTTCTGGAGAATATGGAACCCGATATGAATCTGGCTGCCTCCATCCTGCTTTTAAAGGAACAGATTCCGAAGCGGAGCAAGGACAGCGTGCGGGAGTTCATGAAACGGATTGTGGAGGAGCTTAACAAGCTTCTGGAGCAGGATATCCGCCGCGCCGTGACCGCTGCGGTGAACCGCAGGCAGCATTCCCCGATTCCGTCGGCCTCGGCCCTGGACGTATCTCTGACCATCCGGCGCGGCATGAAAAACTACAATCCGCAGTTAAAAACCATTGTGCCGGAAAAATACTATTTCTTTGACCGGACATCCAGCACGGCTTCCGGCAGATACACGGTCATTCTGGATGTGGACCAGAGCGGTTCCATGGGAGAGTCGGTTATCTATGCTTCGGTGATAAGCTGTATTCTGGCCAGCATGGCGGCCGTTAAAACGCGGATTGTGGCATTTGATACGCAGGTCGTGGATCTGACGGAAAAATGCGAGGACCCGGTGGACCTTCTTTTCGGATTCCAGTTAGGAGGCGGAACTGATATCAATCAGTCGGTTGCCTACTGCGGACAGTTCGTGGAGAACCCGCCCAAAACGCTGTTTTTCCTGGTCTCGGATCTGATGGAGAACGGCAACCGGGCGGCGCTGCTGCACCGGCTCCGGGATATGAAGGAATCCGGCGTGACCGTGGTCTGTCTGCTGGCCATCGCTGACGGCGGAAAGCCGTACTATGATGCGCAGATGGCAGAGCGGGTGGCTGCCATGGGCATTCCCTGCTTTGCCTGCAGTCCGCAGAAGCTGCCGGAGCTTTTCGAATGTGCGCTGAAGGGCCGGGAGCTGACTGATTTTCAGAAGAAAAACCTGGTATGATTTAAAAGAAGGTTTAAAAACAGAATTTAATCCGGAAAAGGTATTGACAATCTTCGGCAAATCCCGTAGGATAGAAGTCGAGTCAAAAATAAAAAACAAATACGATCAGCAATAGAGGCGCAAATCTTATCAGTATCTGCCCGGAGGCCGCGGAAGGCCGGGGAAGGACAGGGAAAGGAAGATTTGCCGAAACCGGTAATGTCCGCAGATTACTGTAGTTGGGGTGCAGTCGAACAGGCTGTACACTCTCACCGGAAGGTGGAGGAGCTATTGCTTCATGAATGTGTTTCTTATGAAGCGGTGGCATAATACAACGATGCTGCTGCTTTTTTCATTTCTAATCGAAAGGTCGAACACAGGCTGAAATGCACAAGCTGTTGCTGGTCAAAAAAGGAGGTACAGAAAATGATTGATTTTCTGAATTGGCTGAATGGTATTTTATGGGGACTGCCATTAATTGTCCTCATGCTTGCAACTGGTTTGTATTTCACCGTGCGTTCCGGCTTTTTCCAGTTCCGTTATTTCGGCTGGATTATGAAGCGGACCATCGGACAGATGTTCCGGAAGACCGAAACGAATGAGGACGGCGGAAACGGGGACGGCAGGAAAGCCGGAGGCGAAGAGAAGGGAATGCTGAGCGCATTTGAGGCCATCTCTACCGCAATCGGCGGAACCGTTGGCTTCGGAAACATTGCCGGTGTGGCAACCGCAGTGGCAGCCGGCGGTCCGGGAGCGGTGCTCTGGATGTGGCTGACCTCCCTGCTTGGCATGATTTTAAAGCAGGTTGAGGTAACGCTGGGCTGCTATTACCGCCGCGAGAATGAGAAGGGCGATTATTACGGCGGTCCGACCTACTACATGGAGCGGGGACTTGGAATTGAACGGAAATGGGGCCGGCTGTGGCTGATTCCTGCCATCATCTTCGGTATCGGAATCTTCTCCACCTTCTTTGTAACCTCTTCGACTTTAACGGCTGCGCAGGTGGTATCCGGCGCATTTCAGCTTGACATGCTGAACTTCGGAAGCTTTCAGGTGGAAGGCGTTATCGTAATCGGCGCGCTGCTCTGCGTGCTGACTTATGTGATTACCGGAGGCGGTACCAGGCGGATTGCTTCTATTTTCAGCAAGCTGGTTCCATTTATGAGTGCGCTGTACATTCTCATGGGACTTGCCATGATTCTTGTAAACATCGGGCAGGTTCCGGCGGCAGTCGGAGCCATCTTTACCAATGCATTTACCGGAACGGCGGCTGTGGGCGGCTTTGCAGGCTGTGCAGTCAGCCAGATGGTCCGTGTCGGTATGGCGCGTTCCGTTTACTCCAATGAGGCCGGCTGGGGTACTTCTCCGATGATCCATGCTTCCGCAAAGACCCGTCATCCGGTTGAGCAGGGCTTATGGGGCTCCTTCGAGGTATTCTTTGATACCTTTATCATCTGCTCCATCACCGCATTGTCCGTTATCTTAAGCGGATGCTGGACGGACGGAACCAACGGCGGAACGCTGGCTCTGAATGCATTTGCCAGCGGCTTTGGCAGCTTCGGAAGCATCCTTCTGGCAATGATTATGGTAATCTTTACCGTTACCACCTCCGGCGGCTGGTTTACTTACTATCTGGCTATCCTGGAGCATCTGTATAAGCAGGAGGGCATGGTAAAGGATATTGTAATGAAGCTTTTCTACGCAGTCCGCGCCCTTCCGGGTCTGTTATGGACCATTTATCTGGTAAAAACCGATAATCAGGGCTTTATCTGGACGGTAGTGGACATCACATCTGCCATTCCGACCTTTATCAACGTAGCGGTGATCATCCTTCTGTCCGGCCAGTATTTCAAGCTGTTAAAGGACTACAAGGCGCGTTATCTCGGCATCGGCAAGGTGGACCCGGATATGGCGCTGTTCTATGAGGATCAGGAGGTACGCTGATGAAGACGATTTATTATAATGGCGCGGTATATACCGGACAGCTTCCTCTGGCGGAAGCATTTGCGGCAGAGGACGGAAAATTCCTTTTTGCCGGAACCAATGAGGAGGCGAAGGCGCTGGAAGAAGAGGGGGATGTGCTGGAAAATCTGGAAGGACGCTTTGTATGCAGCGGATGGAATGACAGCCACATGCACCTTCTGGGCTTTGGAAATGCGCTGAGCGTGGCGCATCTGGCCGAGCATACGGGAAGTCTTGCGGAGCTGTTAAAGAGCCTGCGTGATTTCGAGGCGGAGCATCCGCACACAGGAGACGGCTGGCTCATGGGAAGAGGCTGGAATCAGGACTATTTTACCGATACGGACCGGATGCCGAACCGTTATGACCTGGACCAGGTATCGACAGCGGTTCCGGTCTGCGCCATCCGCGCCTGCGGACACTGTCTGGTTGTGAACAGCAAGGCGCTGGAGCTTCTTGGCGTAACCGCAGATACCCCGCAGCCGGAGGGCGGACGGATCGGTATCGAGAACGGCGAGCCGGACGGGCGTTTCTTTGACAATGCCATGGACGGGGTATATGATGCCATCCCGGTACCGGACAAGGAAACCCTGAAGAACCTGATTCGGACCGCCTGCAGGGCGCTTAACGCTTACGGCGTAACCAGCAGCCAGACCGATGACTACTGTCTGTTCCGCAAGGTGCCGTGGAAAACGGTCAATGAGGCCTATCAGGAGCTGGAGGCGTCCGGCGAGCTGACGGTCCGCGTGTATGAGCAGAGTAATTTTACGGATATAGAGAGTCTGAAGGAATTTATAGAAGCCGGAAATAACACCGGCGTCGGCAGTGATTTCTTTAAAATCGGGCCGTTAAAGATGCTGGGAGACGGCGCGCTGGGCGCGAGAACCGCATATCTGAGCCAGCCCTATGCCGATGACCCTTCTACCTGCGGCATTCCGGTGTTCAGCCAGGAAGTGATGGACGAGATGATTTCCTATGCGAATGCACAGGGAATGCAGGTTGCCGTTCACGCAATCGGCGATGCCTGCCTGGACAATGTGCTGCATGCTTACGAAAAGGCTCTGAAGGAGAATCCGAGAACGGACCACCGTCATGGGGTGGTGCACTGCCAGATTACCCGGCCGGAGCAGTTAAAGAAGATGGAGGAGCTGAACCTTCATATTTATGCGCAGAGCATTTTCCTGGATTACGACATCCATATGGTAGAGCAGCGTGTGGGCGAAAAGCTGGCATCCACCAGCTATAGCTGGAAGACCATGATGGACGCAGGCGTTTCTGTCAGCAACGGTACGGACTGTCCGGTGGAGCTTCCGAATGCCCTTGCGTGCATGCAGTGCGCGGTGACCAGAAAGACCCTTCGGGACGGAGTGGGACCCTACCTGCCGGAGCAGAAGTTCAGCGTGCAGGAAGCGCTGGACAGCTACACCATCCGGGGCGCGGAGGCCAGCTTTGAGGAGCATGTGAAGGGCCGGATTCAAAAGGGAATGCTGGCAGACTTTGTGGTGCTGGATGAGAACCCGTT
>JAUNPZ010000192.1 GCA_030536455.1 Lachnospiraceae bacterium
CGTACCGGTACGCCTATGTGTAAAATGCTGAATGGTGTAAACGAGATTACATGCGTTTTGCCAGGAACCAGCAGCGAGCCAGGCCGACCGAGCTATCCGGCGACGTAAAGCGAGTTTCGCAGCTGGTTTGCGTTCCGCATGACGGAGCAGGTGCGAAATTCCCGTTCTTCCTACGGGAATTTCAGCGGGACTTGTTTGAGAAAATGTACATCGGTACATTTTCGAGTTGTCCCGCGGCATCTGCGCAGGCAGGTGGAACGCTTACCAGCTGCCAACGCAGCGTCCAGGAGCCGGAAGTTCGGCCGGCCGGGCTCGCTGCGGGCGGGCTTTAATTTGTTACTCGAACCGCACAATCTCCTTTCTCAGCCGCTTCATAATCTTCTTCTCCAGCCTGGATATGTAGGACTGGGAAATTCCCATTAAGTCGGCCACTTCCTTCTGCGTCATCTCGGCTCCGTCCTCATTGGTCAGGCCGAAGCGCAGCTCTACAATCTTCTTTTCCCTGGGAGCCAGGCGGCCGATGGCCGCGTTCAGAAGTCCCCGCTCCGTCTCAGTCTCCAGATTCTTATAAATCACGTCCTCATCCGTCCCCAGGATATCCGACAGCAGAAGCTCATTGCCATCCCAGTCTACATTCAGCGGCTCATCGATGGAAACCTCCAGCTTGGTCTTATTATTTCTCCGCAGATACATCAGAATCTCGTTCTCAATGCACCGGGAGGCGTAGGTAGCCAGCTTGATGTTCTTCTCCGGATTAAAGGTATTGATGGCCTTGATCAGCCCGATGGTGCCGATGGAAATCAGGTCCTCCACTCCCACCGAGGTATTATCGAATTTTTTGGCTATGTACACCACCAGCCTCAGATTATGCTCAATCAGGCTGGCCCTGGCCTCCTTCTCCTCCGGTCCGCCAAGCTTTCCGATCATCTCCTGCTCCACCTCGCTGCCAAGGGGCGCGGGAAGGATATCGGCTCCTCCGATGTAATGAATCTCCCCTTCCTTCTGCATCAGCATGGTGCGGAAGGTGGGCCTGGTTTTAAATTGAAAACGGTTTGGTACGGAAACTTTTAATATCATGGAACTCCTCCTTTGATTTCAAAAACAGATTGTTATGATTCTCCGGCTGCCTGCTACTCATGGAGCAGAACCTGGCATCCATTTTTCATCTGCAGTTTTCCGGGACTGGCCGCAACCAGCGGATGCTCATAAACCAGTCTTCGCTTCCCCTGCACCGCCTCCATACGGTCCAGGGCCACTGCTTTTAAGGAGGAGCCGCCTCCGTCTATGGTCCGGTAGGGAATCAGGCAGATTTTGTCCACCGTGGGACATACCGCCTCCAGAAGCGCCCGGTCCGCCACATGGACCGGACGCCCGCTTACAGGCTCCTGCAGCCGGTTTCCGGTATCCAGAAATCCCTCTGCCCGCACCTGCCTTCCCTGATGAAACAGAGTAACCTGGTAATGGCAGGACCGCTCCTTCCAGCTCCGGCACATGGCCTGCCACAAAGCGTCTGCCGTCAGGCCGCTTCCCGCCAGAAGAAGCAGCAGCGGCACGGTCCCCGGACGTCCGCTTTCAAAGCCCTCCGCCGCCGGCCGGAAAATGCTGTCCCAGACCTGCCGCCCCATCTCCAGGATTCCCTCCGTCAGCGCCGCCCCGAAAAACAGTCCGGCCGCCGCTTTCCAGAATTCCGAAAAGCTGGAAAAAGGAAAGGCACACAGAAGCATCAGGCTGCCGACCCCCGTCACGGCACCCAGCCACAAGAAACAGGCCGCCGCTCCGCCTCCGTCCGGTCCATACCGGTACAGAAGCGCCCACTGAGCCAGCGCAGAGCCTGCCGCCCCGGCTGCTCCCCCAAGGATACGCCGGACACGGCTCCCCTTCAGCTTAAGAATCATTTTCAGCAGCCAGAGAAGGAAATAATCCATGCAGAAATTCACCAGTATCACCACATCCAGGTACATTGTAATTTCCATGAAAAAAAGCCCTCCCTGTCTATAACATTCATTATAAACAGAAAGGACTTCGAAGTTTGTCAAACGGAGGGAAGAAAGCCTGGCTTTTCATCGCCTGTTTCCGTCAAAAAATCCCTTGATTCAGTTGTTTTCTGCCGTATTCCGGCTTTTCCGCCCATATCCGGCTTTTTATCTCTTGTTCTTTAAGAAATCCGGGATGTTAATCTGCACTTCCTGATTTCTCGGACGATAGGTCGGGGTCGGAGCGGTATAGGAAGGAGCCGTGTAGGAAGGCGCGGTTGCCGCCGCCTCCGGAGCTGGCTTCGGTGCAGTCTGCTTTGGAGCGGTATAGGAAGGAGCCGCCTGCTTCGGAGCTGCAGTCTTGAAGCCGGTAAATCCGGTCATCGCCTTTGCTACCGGGGTGTTTGCGCCATGAGCGTCCAGACCGGTTGCGATTACGGTAATGCTTACCTCATCCTGTGCGTTCTCATCATACATCGCACCGAAGATGATGTTCGCGTCATCGCCGGTCAGCTCCTGAACGTAGCTTGCCGCCTCATTCGCCTCGATTAAGCTGATATCGCCGGAGATATTGATGATAACGTGGGTAGCGCCCTCGATGGTGGTCTCCAGAAGCGGGCTGGATACGGCCTGCTTCACAGCCTCAAGCGCCTTGTCGTCGCCCTTCGCATAGCCGATACCGATGTGAGCGATGCCCTTATCGGTCATAACTGTCTGTACATCTGCGAAGTCCAGATTGATCAGGCCAGGTACGTTGATCAGGTCGGTAATGCCCTGAACCGCCTGCTGCAGTACTTCATCTGCCTTCTTTAAGGATTCCGGCATAGTAGTCCTGCGGTCCACGATCTCCAGAAGCTTGTCGTTCGGGATTACGATTAAGGTATCTACGCTTTCCTTTAAGCGCTCAATGCCCTGAAGTGCATTATCCATGCGGGCCTTGCCCTCGAAACGGAACGGCTTGGTCACAACGCCGACCGTCAGGATGCCCATATCCTTGGCAATCTTTGCCACAACCGGAGCTGCTCCGGTTCCGGTTCCGCCGCCCATGCCGCAGGTAACGAATACCATATCGGAGCCGCGGAGCGCCTGAGCGATCTCCTCAGAGCTTTCCTCAGCTGCCTTCTCGCCTACGTCCGGTCTTGCGCCTGCGCCCTTGCCGCCGGTCAGCTTCTCGCCAATCTGCATGGTAGTCGGCGCCTGACAGGTAGACAGCACCTGCTTGTCCGTATTGATTCCGATGAACTCCACTCCGATGATATCCTCTTCTACCATCCGGTTTACTGCATTATTTCCTGCGCCGCCTACACCTACTACGATGATACGAGCTGCGCTCTCTGACTCATTTATCTTAATTTCCAACAAGACTGTGTCCTCCTTATTCTCCCTGTTTTCTGTTTTTTCCTGGCATCTCTCGCGAAGCGGCTGCATCCACAAGTGCTCTGGAGTATTTCTCGGTAATTTATCGCCATTCACATAGAAATTCTAGTCTAACTAATATCATATTTGATTTTCCCGAAAATAGCAACCATTTTTTTGATATATTTCTGGT
>JAUNPZ010000046.1:0-10925 GCA_030536455.1 Lachnospiraceae bacterium
CGCCCGTCACAGGTACCTGGTCTTTCGACCCATTGTACCTTATGGCGGACGCCTTTGTCCAGTATTTTATTATTCAATCGGAACAACTCGCATAATGTTGGTCTGGGTAGCCGGCTCATGGCGCTTTGCGTAGGTCACAACGCCTGCGGTGATGACGGTGATATCACCTACCTCCACGATGCCCTTCTCCTTCAGTTCTTCTAAAGAATTCTCAATCAGCTCATCGGTGGTCTCGGCTCTTCTGGACCATAATGGCTTTACGCCCCAGTAGATCATCATCTGACGGACTGAGGACATGCTTGGGGACATACCGACAATCTGGCAGCCCGGACGCCACTTGGAAAGCATCTTTGCGGTAAAGCCAGAGATGCTCGGCGCTACGATTACCTTTGCATTCAGGTCGTGTGCCGTCGCCACGGAGGAATAGCACACTGCATTGGAGATGTTGTGCTCCTGCGGACCGGAAACCTTGCGTACCCGGTAAGCGCTGTAGTCTAAGTGGGACTCTGCGGCCTCCACGATATTTGCCATCATCTTTAAAGCCTCAACCGGATACTTGCCCATAGCGGTTTCGCCGGAAAGCATCACAACGTCGGTTCCGTCATACACAGCGTTGGCCACGTCGGTTACCTCTGCACGGGTCGGACGTGGATTCCGAATCATGGAATCGAGCATCTGGGTCGCAGTGATTACCACCTTGCAGGCCTCGTTGCACTTCTGGATAATGGTCTTCTGGATATATGGAACCTGCTCTGCCGGAATCTCCACTCCTAAGTCGCCTCTTGCAACCATGATGCCGTCTGCTTCCGCGATGATGGCGTCCAGGTTCTCGATTCCCTCTGCATTCTCAATCTTGGCGATAATCTGAAGGTTTGCACCTTCCTCCTCCAGAATCTGGCGGATTTCCCGGATTGCGTCAGCCGTGCGGACGAAGGAGGCTGCGATAAAGTCAAAGCCCTCCTTGATACCGAAACGGATATCTTCCTTATCCTTATCGGTTAATGCCGGAAGCTTAATCTTTACATTCGGAACGTTCACGCCCTTGCGCTGTCCCAGCTCGCCGCCGTTGATTACGGTACAGATGATATCGGTATCCTTCACTTCCTTTACCCGAAGCTCGATCAAGCCATCGTCAATCAGGATGATATTGCCCTCTGCAACATCCTCATTCAGGCCGTTATAGTTAATATGGCAGATATTCTCATCTCCCACGATTTCTCTGGTAGTCAGGACATACTCCTGTCCCTCGGTTAAGGTAACCTTCTTCTCGTCCTTTAACAGTCCGGTACGGATCTCCGGTCCCTTGGTATCTAACAGCGCGGCAATGGGGCGTCCGGTGGTCTTGCGGACCTGCTTTAACAGCTCCAGGCGGCCTTTATGCTCCGCATAATCGCCGTGAGAAAAATTAAAACGTGCCACATCCATGCCGTTCTCTGCCAGCCCCAGCATGATGTCCGGATTATTCGTGTTTGGTCCCATGGTGCAGATAATTTTTGTCTTCTTGTTCTTGATATTCACGTTCACGCTTCATATCCTCCAAAATTAGTTATTTTTGCTGCTGTCGGGGAAATCCTGTGGATTTCCGGTTACATGTTGATGAGTATATAAATGGTCCTGGCAGTATTCATAGCTGCCGACACATTTGGAACAATAACGAAATTCCATCTGCGGTCCATCCTCCTCGGTTCTTCCGCAGACTGCGCAGCGGTGGCGGGTCTTTCCGGCCGGCTTCATCTTCACCTGCGCCTTAAACTCCTGTTTCCGCTTGATTTCCTTCGGGGAAAAACGCTGTACATTCTTCGTGAGCAGGAAGAACAGGATGACATTCATCAGTGACAATCCGACTTCCAGCTTTGTAATAATCGGTCCGGTAACAAACTGGTACAGGTAAATCGCCGTCTCCGCGATGGCAAGATACTTGGCCTTCACCGGAAGCAGCCCCCAGATGAAGAACTCGATATCCGGGAACATCAGGGCAAATGCGATGAACAGGGAGAAATTCAAAAACATCGGAGTCAGGTAGATGTTCACTCCCCAGATCAGATAGCAGACCACCGCTCCCAGCACATGTCCCAGGATTCCCAACAGGAAATACACGTTGAACCGGAAGGAGCCCCATACGCGCTCCAGCGTACTTCCCAGGAAATAGTAGGTGGGGATAATCATAATGTTCAATATCACATCCACCAGGCCAATCCGTCCGCCGAACACCACCGGCGGATACATCATAAAGGTGATAACGCGCCACACCTGGCCATGAAGAATCGCTCCGCCGTCCAGGCTTAAAAACTGAAAATACATCTGCGGGCTGACAAACAGGACCAGAAGCCCTGCCGCATACAGCATCACGATGTACCTTGGAAGGTCCTTCACCGCATAGCGGCCGAATTTCCGTTCCAGCTTACTAAAAAATTTCATGCAATCATCCTTTTCTTTCCTAAAATAAATCCTTTTTCGAGAAAATCCAGGCCACGATCAAAGACAGAACCGCCGCAAAGCCCAATACGATGAAGAATCCATATGGATGCCGGGCAAATGGCATACCGTCCAGATTCACGTTCATTCCGTAAAAGCTGGCTACCATAGTCGGGATGGACATCACGATGGTGATGGTCGCCAGGAATTTCATGGAGATGTTCAGATTATTGGAAATCACGGATGCAAATACATCCATAGTTCCGGAAAGGACTCCGCTGTAAATATTCGCCATCTCGATTGCCTGCTTGTTCTCGATGATTACATCCTCCAGAAGGTCGGTGTCTTCCGGATATTTCTTGATTTTCTCGCTTTTTAAGAGCTTTTCCAGCACCACCTCATTGGAACGGAGGGACGTGGTAAAATAAATCAAACTCTTCTCCAGCTCCTGAAGCTCTAACAGCTCCTGATTCCTCTGGGACTGATGAAGCTTCCGCTCGATGACTTCACTCTTCTTGTCGATAATACGCAGGTACTGCAGGAACAGCGATGCATTCTTATACAGAACCTGAAGAATGAAACGGGTTTTCATAAAGGTGTGGAAATCTCTCACACGGCCGTCCATAAAGGCGGACAGCACCGAGGATTCCTCCAGACAGACGGTGATGATCACTTCATTGGTTGTGACAATGCCGAGAGGGATGGTCACATACCAGTCCTTTCCGCCTCTCTCCTCGATGGTCGGGATATCTACCAGGACAAGCGTATACTCGTCCTCCACTTCGATACGGGACCGCTCCTCCTCATCCAGAGGCGCCCGCAGATGATCCGGGTCAATCCGGTAAGTATCGGATATCTCCAGAATCTCTGTCGCAGTCGGATTCGTCAGCGCAATCCAGGAGCCAGGCATCTTCTCGTCCTGCTGATGAATGACACCATCTTCCGTTTTAAAAATCTGTATCATAACTGCGGCCTTCCTTTCCCAGAATTGCACAACAGAAACCGCTGCAAAACTTCCTCTGTGCCCTATCATTATAATTTCTGAGAGAAAGTTTGTCAAACACATTGGTGCTCTTTTCCTTTTTCCACATAAATTTAGCATATTCTTTACGTTTTTTTAACAGGGCCTACTAATTGTTTTCTTTAAAATTCTATGCTACACTTGAAATTGTTTCATTTGCCCGTTTTATCTGCAGTTTCTTCCTATTTTAATTGGGCACAGGATAACCGCTTTATCCTTACTTTAAAAGTTTCCGGAGAAGCTGCCTTTTACACAAAGGAGGTATGGGGATATTCCCCGCATTATGAAAAAGCCACATACCCTTGGAATCGATATCGGTTCCACCACTGTAAAAATTGCTCTTTTAGACGCAGACTCACATATATTATTTTCCGATTATCAGAGACATTATGCAAATATTCAGGAAACGCTGGCGGACCTTCTCTCCAAGGCGAAGGCGAAGCTCGGTTCCCTGGAGGTACTGCCCTCCATCACCGGCTCCGGCGGACTTACTTTATCCCGCCATATGAAGGTGAATTTCGTTCAGGAGGTGGTGGCCGTTGCCACCGCTCTGCAGGATTATGCGCCCCAGACCGATGTTGCCATCGAGCTGGGCGGCGAGGACGCCAAGATTATCTACTTTTCCAACGGCATCGACCAGCGGATGAACGGCATCTGCGCCGGAGGCACCGGCTCCTTCATCGACCAGATGGCCTCCCTGCTGCAGACCGACGCCTCCGGACTGAATGAATATGCATCCCATTATCAGGCAATCTATCCGATCGCAGCCCGCTGCGGCGTGTTCGCAAAGTCGGATATCCAGCCCCTGATTAATGAGGGGGCCACCAGGGAAGACCTGGCCGCCTCCATTTTCCAGGCGGTGGTGAACCAGACCATCAGCGGTCTGGCCTGCGGAAAGCCTATCCGCGGAAATGTTGCCTTCCTGGGCGGCCCGCTCCATTTTCTACCGGAGCTTCGGAATGCCTTTATCCGCACGCTGAAGCTGACGGGTTCTCAGATCATCGCGCCGAAGCACTCCCATTTGTTCGCCGCCGTGGGCGCTGCCATGAATGCAAAAGAGGACGCAGAAGCCGTTTCCTTAGACCGGATGATCGAGGCGCTGAAGCACGGCATCCAGATGGATATCGAGGTCAAGCGGATGGAGCCGCTCTTTGCAGATGAAGCCGCCTATCAGGAGTTTACCAGACGCCATAACGAAAGCCGGGTACAGACGGCAGATTTATCCTCCTACAGCGGAAACTGCTTTTTGGGAATCGACGCCGGTTCCACCACCACCAAGGTGGCCCTGGTGGGTGAGGACGGAAAGCTTTTGTACCGGTTCTACAGCAATAATAACGGCAGCCCTCTGGCGACCGCCATCCGCGCCATGAAGGAAATCAGTGAGCAGCTTCCAAGCACGGCCCAAATCGCCTGGTCCTGCTCCACCGGCTACGGCGAGGCCCTGTTAAAATCCGCGCTGATGCTGGACGAGGGCGAGGTGGAAACCATCTCCCATTACTATGCGGCCGCCTTCTTCGAGCCGGAGGTGGACTGCATCCTGGACATCGGCGGACAGGATATGAAGTGCATCCGCATCAAGGACGGCACCGTGGACAGTGTCCAGCTCAATGAAGCCTGCTCCTCCGGCTGCGGCTCCTTCATCGAAACCTTCGCAAAATCCTTAAACTACAGCGTGGAGGATTTTGCAAAAGAGGCCCTGTTTGCGAAAAATCCAACTGACCTGGGAACCCGCTGCACCGTGTTTATGAACTCCAATGTAAAGCAGGCCCAGAAGGAGGGCGCCTCCGTGGCGGACATCTCCGCCGGACTGGCCTACTCGGTCATTAAGAACGCCTTATTTAAAGTAATTAAAATCACCAGCCCTTCCGACTTAGGAAAGCATGTGGTGGTGCAGGGCGGCACCTTCTATAATGACGCCGTGTTAAGAAGCTTCGAAAAGATATCCGGCTGTCCGGCCGTCCGCCCGGACATTGCCGGAATCATGGGCGCCTTCGGTGCGGCTTTAATCGCAAGAGAACGCTATCAGGCTGCCTGCACCGGCAGACAGGACGAGGGCAGCGAAGCGGCTCCGGTGAAGACCTCCATGCTGCCGATGCAGAAAATCCTGGACCTGACCTACCGCACCGTTATGACCCGGTGCCAGGGCTGCTTAAACCATTGTGTCCTGACCATCAACCAGTTTGACGGCGGCCGCCAGTTCGTTACCGGCAACCGCTGCGAGAGAGGCCTGGGACAGCATAAAGCCAAAAAAGAGGTTCCAAATCTCTTTGATTACAAATACCACCGGATGTTCGACTACCAGCCGCTGGATGCGGACCAGGCGCCGAGAGGCCAGGTGGGAATCCCAAGAGTCCTGAATATGTATGAGAACTACCCATTCTGGGCCGTTTTCTTCAAGGAGCTTGGCTTCCGCACCATCCTGTCCCCTCAGTCCAGCCGGCAGATTTACGAGCTTGGAATCGAATCCATCCCCAGTGAATCGGAATGCTATCCGGCCAAGATTGCCCATGGACACGTCTCCTGGCTGATTAAGAAGAACGTGAAGTTCATCTTCTATCCCTGCATCCCTTACGAGCGGAACGAAACGCCGGACGCAGGCAACCACTACAACTGTCCGATGGTGACCTCCTACGCGGAGAATATCAAGAACAACATCGAGGAGCTGGAGACCGAGCATGTACGTTTTATGAATCCATTCCTGGCCTTTACCAATGAAGAGATTCTCACCACCGCTCTGGTCCGTGAATTTTTAAATGCCTTCGGCCCTCAGTCCAGAACGGAGCTTCCTATGACCCGCGAGGAGATTGAGCGGGCGGCTCACGCCGCATGGGCGGAGCTGGAAGCCTCCAGAAGAGACATCGAGCGCAAGGGAGAGGAAACTCTCCAGTGGCTCAAGGACCACAACCGCCACGGAATCGTGCTGGCCGGACGTCCCTATCATGTGGACCCGGAAATCCATCACGGCATCCCGGAATTAATCACCTCCTACGGCTTTGCCGTGCTGACCGAGGACTCCGTCTCCCATCTGGGGCAGGTGGAACGCCCCCTGGTGGTAACTGACCAGTGGATGTATCATTCCAGGCTTTACCGGGCGGCCTCCTTCGTAAAGAACTGTCCGGAGCTGGACTTAATCCAGTTAAACTCCTTCGGCTGCGGCTTAGACGCCGTCACCACCGACCAGGTCAGCGAAATCCTCACCAAATCCGGTAAGATTTACACCGTCTTAAAGATTGATGAGGTCAATAACCTGGGCGCTGCCCGCATCCGTATCCGCTCCCTGATTGCCGCCCTCCGGGTCCGTGACCAGAAGCATTATACCCATAAGGTGGTTTCCAGCGCCTACAACCGGGTGTATTTTACAAAGGACATGAAGAAGGATTACACCATCCTCTGCCCCCAGATGTCCCCCATCCACTTCGACCTTCTGGAACCGGCCATCCGTTCCTGCGGCTACAACATCGAAATCCTGCAGAACGCCAGCCGCTCCGCCATCGATGTGGGACTCAAATATGTAAACAATGACGCCTGCTACCCGTCCTTGATCGTCATCGGCCAGATTATGGAGGCGCTTTTATCCGGCCGATATGATTTAAACCGGACCGCCGTCTTCATGACCCAGACCGGCGGCGGCTGCCGCGCCTCCAACTACATCGGCTTTATCCGCCGTGCGCTGGAAAAGGCCGGCATGAGCCAGATTCCGGTCATCTCGGTGAATGCAAACGGCATGGAGACCAATCCAGGCTTTGCCATCACCCTGCCCCTCTTAACCAAGGGCCTGCAGGCGGTGGTTTACGGCGATATCTTCATGCGCGTGGTCTACGCCACCCGTCCCTACGAGCAGGTTCCGGGAAGCACCGACGCGCTCCACGAGAAATGGCGCCGCCGCTGCATCCACTCCCTGTCCCAGAAGACGCCGAATCTGATTGGATTTGCCCGGAATATCCGGGGCATCATCCGTGATTTTGACGCCCTGCCGAGAGTCGATGTGAAAAAGCCGAAGGTGGGCATCGTCGGCGAGATTCTGGTAAAGTTCTCACCTCTGGCCAACAACCATATCGTAGAGCTTCTGGAATCGGAGGGCGCCGAGGCAGTCATGCCGGATTTAATGGATTTCCTGCTTTACTGCTTCTACAACAACAATTTCAAGGCGGAGCATCTGGGCTGCAAACGCTCCACCGCCTGGGTTTCGAATATGGGAATCTCCCTGCTGGAATTCTTCCGGAAGACGGCGCGGAGGGAGCTGGAAAAGAGCACCCACTTCGGACCGCCTGCCAATATCCGCAATCTGGCGGATATGGCCAAGGACTATGTGTCTCTGGGAAATCAGACCGGTGAGGGATGGTTCTTAACCGGAGAGATGCTGGAGCTGATTCACAATGACGTAAACAATATCGTCTGCACCCAGCCATTCGGATGTCTGCCCAACCATATCGTGGGAAAGGGCGTCATCAAGGAGCTGAGGAACAGCCATCCGGAGGCGAATATCATCGCCGTGGACTATGACCCCGGAGCCAGCGAGGTGAACCAGTTAAACCGGATTAAGCTGATGCTGGCGACGGCGCAGAAGAATTTGAAGGCACAGAAAGAGGCGTGAGTGGGGCGGAAGTACAGCGGTTGGCGGAAGTGCATGAATTGGCAATAGTACATAGGTTGGCGAAAGTACGCCGGAAAGGGACCGGGAGCAATCTTCAGCGCGCTCTCGCTCCGGTTTCGACGCAGCGGTACATAAGGCGCGTGTAAAACCGCGCCTAAGGACCGGCGTCGAAACAGGGCATTCCGATTGTTCCCGGTCCCTTTCCGGCTGGGTTTTGGCTGGCCGTATGATTGTAAAAAAGACATTCCGTTTTTCTCTCTTTACTGATGGATTAGCAGGGAGTTTAAAGGGAATGTCTTTTTTAATTGGTGCGGTTTTGCTGAATATTGTGCTTTTGCGTTTTTTTACTATAAAGGTATGGAATCGCTACGAGTTTATAAATTTCTTCTTATGGAATGACGTTTCAAATGCGTTCCAGCACACAGCCAGGAAACAGACTGACAGAAGCAAGGAACGACATGTGAGCGAATCGAGAAACTGGCTGGCGTTCAGACTGTCGGAGCGGCTGCAAAAATCCCGTTTTCAGAACGGGATTTTTAGCGGGCACTGACCGAAGGAATGTACATCAAGTACATTCCTGAGTTGCCCGCGGCAGCCGCGCAGGCAGAATGAACGCCTGGCAGCTTCCGATGAGCGAACCGGAGTGACGGCTTCTGCCAGTCTGTTTCCCGGCGTCCCCCTGGATTTTACCGTCCCCCCGCATACCGCTCCACCAGCGTTCCATTCCGGTAGGCTTCTAAAAGCAGCTCCAGGTCATGGATTTTCGCGCGCAGCTCCTGGCCGATGTCGGTGTCGCCTACCAGCTTTCGCTGAGTGACGATTTTTACGATAATGCTATCGGAATAGATGTCGCTTTCCTTCTGGATGGCGGCCTCGGTGGACTCGAAGGGTTCGTGGGCTGCCAGAATCAGGCCGTAGGAATTGTAGATTAATGTGTATCCGGCGATTCCGGTTTCTGCCTGATAGGCTCTGGAGAAGCCGCCGTCGATTACCAGAACCTTGCCGCCGCATTTGACCGGGTTTTCCCCATTCTTGCTCTTTACCGGGACATGGCCGTTGACGATGTGGCTTCCTTCCGCAGGAAGACCGAATTCCTCCAGAATCCGGTTCGCCACCTCTTCCTCTTCTAAAAGCGTGTAATATGGATTCTTTTTCTCCTTGTGAGTCTCTTTTTCTGCCAGGAAATACCGCTCGAAGGTAGCCATCTTATCCTTTCCAAACAGGGGCGAACACTCATGAAGCCAGATGTACCACATCAAATCCCGGCCCTTCTCCCGCTCCTCTGCGTTCATGGCCACAAATCCTTTCCGGATATAGCCGTCCAGCACCTCATAGAGGGCCTTTCCGGAATAGGTTTTTCCATAAATTTTGACCTGCTTCAGACTTCCGTCCTCTTCTAACGGCACGCAGCCGTGGTACAGCAGATTTCCATTATACACCTTATAAAGGCTTCCCCTGGCCAGCAGAAATTTGATATGCTGCTGCAGCTTTTCGCAGTTTAAGAATGCCCGCTGCAGCCGCTCCATAATCTCCTGCTCCTCTTCCGTAAAAGAATAGGGAGCCAGCGGATTCACCGTCGGAAAATGCTTATCTAACAGCTCATAGGTCTTTCCATCCAGTTCTACGGTTCCCTTTTCAAAGTCAATCCGGTGAAGAAGATTCCGTTTTTCCAGGGCAAATTCCGGCCGCTTCTGGATAATCTGTCCTTCGGCTTTAAACTGGATGATGGAGATGGCCTTATGCATCTTGATGTTAATCTCCCGCTCGCTTAAGCTGCAGTTTCCGCCGCCCTTTAGCTGGAAGCAGGCACAGGGGTCGTCCCCGTACACATTCAGCGCAAAGGTGGCAAGGGGCAGCAGGTTGATTCCGTATCCGTCCTCCAAAATATCCAGATTCCCGTACCGGGCGCAGATTCGGATAACATTGGCGATGCACCCGATCTGTCCGGCGGCGGCTCCCATCCACAATACGTCATGATTTCCCCACTGGATATCCACCGAATGATACTGCATCAGCTTGTCCATGATGATGTGAGGCCCCGGCCCCCGGTCAAAGATATCTCCTACGATATGCAGATGGTCCACCACCAGACGCTGGATGAGCTGGCACATGGCGATGATAAACTCCTCCGCCCGCCCCACCCGGATGATGGTCTGAACGATGGCATTGTAATAGGATTCCTTGTCAATGTCCGCCTGCTTCTCCGTAATCAGCTCCTCGATTACATAGGAAAATTCCGGCGGAAGGGCCTTCCTCACCTTGGATCGGGTGTATTTGCTGGCAGACTGCCTGCACACCTGAATCAGCCGGTACAGAGTAATCTTATACCAGTCCTCCTGGTCTGCAGTCTCCTTTAACACCTGATTCATCTTCTCCCTGGGATAATAAATCAAGGTGGCAAGAGAACGCTTGTCCCCATTGCTCAGCGTATTTCCAAACACATCATTGACTTTCCGGCGCACCGCACCGGAACCATTTTTCAGAACATGGGAAAATGCCTCGTATTCCCCGTGAATGTCCGTCAGAAAATGCTCCGTGCCCTTTGGCAGATTCAAAATTGCCTCCAGATTAATAACCTCCGTGGATGCCGCCGCGATGGTCGGATACAGCTCCGACAGCCGCTCCAGGTAGCGAATGGATAAATCTTTCAAACTATCTTCCCTCCCGATTTTTCGTATTTTGTCATGCAGCCGCGTGATGACCCCGCTGCTGCCGTAACCTTCTACTAACAGTATATCGGATTTCTGAAAACAAGGCCAGATAAGATAAATTATTCACAAATTTTCCAATCTATGATATAGTGTGTATAAAGAATCACCTTTTCCATATCCTGAATTGGATAACGAAAATCCCAACAGAAATGAGGACATAAATATATGAAAATACTGGTAATTG
>JAUNPZ010000046.1:11025-22445 GCA_030536455.1 Lachnospiraceae bacterium
TAACGAAAATCCCAACAGAAATGAGGACATAAATATATGAAAATACTGGTAATTGACGGCCAGGGCGGCCGGATGGGAAAATCCATCATTGAACAGATTAAAAAAAGCGGTCCGGAAACCGCCGCTTATGAATTATATGCCATCGGCACCAACAGCACCGCAACCCAGGCCATGATGAAAGCCGGGGCGGATTACGGCGCTACCGGAGAAAATCCGGTGATTGTAAACTCCAGGGATGCCGACCTGATCATCGGACCCATCGGCATCGTGATTGCCGACTCCCTCCTGGGCGAAATCACTCCGGCTATCGCGGCCGCCATCGGCGCCAGCCGGGCTTACAAGATTCTGATTCCGGTAAACCGGTGCAATCACATGATCGTGGGGTGCCAGGACGCGCCTCTCAGTGAGTATCTGCGGCAGGTCTGCGCGAAGGTGAGGGAAATCATCGAAAGGATGTGATAACATGTGTGAAAAGAAACCTCTTCCTATCGGGAATGATGATTTTCGAAAGGTTCGGGAAAATGGCTGCTATTATGTGGATAAAACCCTGATGATTCAGGATTTTATTGAAATGAAGGATGAGACCGCATTAATCGCCCGTCCAAGACGTTTCGGGAAAACCTTAAATATGACTATGCTCCGGGAATTTTTTGACATCACAAAAGACAGCCGTAAAATCTTTCAAGGACTGGCAATTATGGATACTGCTTATGCCAGCCAGATAAATTCCAAACCGGTCATCTACCTCTCCTTTAAAAACTGCAAAGGCGCCTCTATGGAAGAGCTTCTAATTATGCTGCGTTTTACCTTGCAGGAGGAGTTTGCCCGATACGAAAAAATATTTCAGGGAAAAATCGATGCCAGCACCTTTCCAGCAGAAAAATTTTATGAAACCTGCGAACTGCTTAAAAATCCCAACACGCCCTTCCCATATATGGCCTCTTCCCTGCTGGTATTATCAAAAGCCGTCCATCTCTTTTACCATCAGCGACCAATCATGCTGATTGACGAATATGACCAGCCTATCATGAGCAGTTACGAATACGGATACCATGAGCAGCTGGGCGCATTTTTTTCGAACCTGTACGGTTCTGCATTTAAGGGAAATCCATCTCTGGGTCAGGCGCTTCTTACCGGCGTCCAGCGGGTTGCCAAGGAAAGTATCTTTTCTCAGTTCAACAACCCGCAGGTTTACACGGTCATGGATAAAGAATATGCGCCTTACTTTGGCCTGAACCATCAGGAAACAAAAGTGCTGCTGGAAAACTATGGATTTCAATTAGATGAAAAGGTACAGAGCATGTATGACGGTTATCAGATGGGCAGCATCAAAATGTACAATCCCTGGTCCATCATTAACTATGCAAAACGAGGCACATTGGATAATTACTGGATTAAAACCTCTGCTAACTTCCTGGTAAAATCCGGATTAAAGAAAGCCAGCCAAAGCTTCTGGGACAAATTTCAGCACCTGGCCTGCGGAGAGGAAGTGAAGGTCTGGATTACGCTCGATACCTCTTTTGCAGAACGAGAAAGCCTGTACAGCTTATGGGGGCTCCTGGTAAACGCAGGATATCTTACTGTAACGAAACGCATCGATACACAAACCGTTCTTCTCCGAATCCCAAACGGAGAAGTAATGTCCGAATTTCAGATACTGGTCGCAGAACTTTCCGGTATTGACGGACTTGATTTGCAGCAGATGTTCTTCTGTCTGATTCACCATGACATGGAGGCCTTTTTCAAAATATATCAGTCCATCGTCCTTTCCTGCACCAGCTACATGGATGCCAGGGAAAATGCCTACCACATGCTTTTTCTTGGCATGTGCATCACGCTGCGCGGCACCTATAAAGTGACCAGCAACCTGGAATCCGGCTATGGACGGAGTGACATCACCCTGGAATCTCTAACCGGAAATCTGCCGCATATTATCATTGAATTTAAACAGGGAGAGGATGTTGAGAAATTAAAAGAAGATGCTCTCGAACAGATTTTAAGTAATCAATATTATACCGGATTAAAGGGTGAGGTGATCTGTGTCGGACTGGCCCATGATAAAAAGCGATGCCAGATGACTTATAGAACGCTCCATCTCTCATAATCTGCCGAAAATATGCGCCCGCCGGGCGCGCCATAAAAAACAGCAAAAAAATACCGGCTTTCTGAATTTGATCAGGCAGCCGGTATTTCTATTATTTACACGAGAGATAAATCCATCTATTATTCATAAATCGGATACTTCTTACAAATCTTCTCCACTTCCCCGCGGATATAATCGGCCTTCGCCTCATAATCCGTGGCAGTCAGCCAGATGCACTCCGCAATCTTCTCCATATCCTCTTCTACCAGGCCTCTGGTGGTAACAGCCGGGGTACCGATTCTTACGCCGGAGGTTACGAACGGGCTTCTTGGGTCGTTTGGAACGGTATTCTTATTCAGGGTAATGAATACTTCATCACAGCGGTTCTGCAGCTCCTTGCCGGATACGTCCATGCCTCTTAAGTCAACCAGCATCAGATGGTTGTCCGTGCCGCCGGTCAGAATCTTAAAGCCCTGCTTCTCCAGAGCAGCCGCCAATGCCTTCGCATTCTTTACCACCTGCTCCTGGTAGGCCTTAAACTCCGGCTTTAATGCCTCGCCGAAGCAGACTGCCTTGCCTGCGATGATATGCTCTAACGGGCCGCCCTGGGTGCCTGGGAAGATTGCCTTGTTGAAGTTGAACTTCTCAGCCGCCTCTTTATTCGCCAGGATCAGGCCGCCTCTCGGTCCTCTTAAGGTCTTATGGGTGGTGGTGGTTACCACATCCGCATATGGAATCGGGCTTGGATGCAGCCCGGCCGCTACCAGACCGGCGATATGAGCCATATCTACCATCAGATAAGCGCCGCATTTGTCCGCGATCTCACGGAACCGCTTAAAATCAATCACTCTGGCATAAGCGCTGGCGCCGGCCACGATTAATTTCGGCTTGTTCTCCATGGCCAGCTTCTCCACCTCATCGTAATCAATGAAGCCTTCCGCATTCACGCCGTAAGGAACGATATGAAAATACTTGCCGGAGAAATTCACCGGTGAACCGTGGGTCAGATGGCCGCCGCAGTCTAAGCTCATGCCCATAACGGTATCGCCCTGCTCCAGCATGGCAATGAAAACCGCCATATTCGCCTGCGCGCCGGAATGAGGCTGTACATTCGCATAATCACAACCAAACAGCTTCTTCGCGCGCTCGATGGCGATATCCTCCACCACGTCCACACACTGGCAGCCGCCGTAATAACGCTTGCCGGAATAGCCTTCCGCATATTTATTCGTAAGAACCGTACCCATCGCCATCATAACCGGCTCTGAAACGATATTCTCCGAAGCGATCAGTTCCAGATTCCGTCTCTGTCTTGCCGCTTCCGCCTGAATCGCCTCTCCAACTTCCTTGTCATACCGGGTGATAAAATCCATTACCTGATTTACCATCTTTCCTACCTCGCTTCCATCATAATTACTTTTCCTGCTCCACAGCTGCACCATATCTTCACAGCCACCTGTTAAAATCCTTAAGCTTTGTTTTACATTTTACCATGCTAAAGTGAAATGTCAAGATAAATCCGAAGAAAACCGATATTGTCTCACCACAATCTGCAGGCTCCGTCTGCCATTGTATTCATTGATCTCCGGATAATAAATCACATCCATATACCGGCCTGCCCCCATCTCCTCCAGGAAGGCATCCCCGTCTCCGAACCACCGCGCTTCCATGGCAAAGCCAGATTCCGTCACCAGGGACAGCATTACCACATTCCGGTTTTTCCCGGCCACGCGGGCGCTTCGAATCCGCAGATGCCGCTGGGCAAACTGGGGCTTTTCATTGCCTTGTCCGAAAGGCTCTAACAGGCTCAATTCCTGAATCAGCGGCTCGCTTACATATTCCAGCGGGAGAGCCACATCAATCCATATCTTCTCGATAAAATCCTGCTCCGTCAATTTCTTACGGGCATTTTCATTCAGTTCCCTCCGAAGCGCCTCCACGTTCTCCCCGGAAAGGGAGAGTCCCGCCGCCATGGGATGGCCGCCAAACTTTAAAAGCAGCTCCGAAACCTCCGTCAGCGCCTCAAACATGTGATACCCTTCAATGGACCGTCCGGAGCCCTTCACCGCCTCTTCTCCCGGCGTCAGGACGATAGCCGGCTTATGATACCGCTCCCTGAGACGCCCGGCCACAATCCCGGCCAGGGATTCATGGCAGTCCGGCAGGTATACCACCAGCACCCAGTCCTCCTGATACTGCTCCTCCACCATGGCGCAGGCATCCTCCACGCCCTTTGCCGTCATATCCTTGCGGGTATCATTTAATTCCTTCAGTCTTCCGGCCAGCTCATCTGCCTTCCGCTCATCGGTCTCCAGGAGTAAGGATAATGCCACCTTTGCCGTCTCCAGCCGCCCGCTTGCATTCAGGCAGGGACCGATGACAAAACCGATATGGTAGGCCGTAATCCGGTCCGGGTCCAGGTTATTTTTCTCGATCAGCTTCCGAAGGCCCAGATTCCGGGTCCGTCCGATCCGCTTTAAGCCTTCCTTCACCACAATCCGGTTCTCGTCCTGAAGCTTCATCACATCGCCCACCGTAGCCAGGGCGGCAAATTCCATCATATCCAGCCATTCCTCCTCCGGAATGCCGAATATCCGGTACAGCCCCTTTACCAGCTTGTAGGCCACCATGCCGCCGCAGATTTCCGGATGGGGGTAGCGGCTGTCCTGCCGCTTGGGATTCACCACGGCAGCCGCTCTCGGAAGCAGGTCGCTGCCGTCCTCATTCTGCCGGATATCGTGATGGTCTGTCACCACCATGGTCATGCCAAGCCCGGCCGCCAGCTCAGCCTGGTCAATTGCGGCAATGCCGTTGTCGCAGGTAAGTATCGTATCCACGCCATCCGAAGCCGCCGCCCGGATGATGGACTCATTAATCCCGTATCCGTCCTTAATCCGGTCCGGAATCTCATAGTCCACCTGGGCGCCCACCCGCTTTAACGCCTGGTACAGCAGATAGGTGGAGCAGATTCCGTCGATGTCATAGTCGCCCACGATCCGAACCGGCTTTTTCTCCTCAATCTTTCTCTGCAGCACCTCCAGCGCTCTCGCCATATCCGGCAGCAGGGCCGGCTCATACAAATCCTCCACCGTGCCGTTTAAATACTGATACACCGCATCCATCCCCACTACATCCCGGTTCCGTATCAGCCGGGCCGTAACGGGACTGATGCCGAATGCCGCGCCAATCGCCTGAAAATCCGCTTTCTTCGCCTGTACCATCCACTGTGTTTTACTCATCGCTGCCCTCCAGAGGGAAATGGCAGAACACCTGCCGCTCTCCCACCTGTCTGCATGGCGGAACCTCGGTCCTGCAGATTTCCTTCGCATACGGGCATCTGGTGTGGAACCGGCAGCCGGACGGAGGGTTCACCGGGCTTGGAATCTCGCCGGAAAGCAGCTCCTTGTTCTCATTTCTTAACTTCGGGTCCGCCTTCGGAATGGCGTCCAGTAGGAACCGGGTGTACGGGTGAAGCGGCTTCTCATAGATGGACTCCGTATCCCCAGCCTCACACATCATGCCTAAGAACATGACGCAGACCCGGTCCGCGATAAATTTCACCACGCTTAAGTCATGGGAAATGAACAGATAGGTCAGCTTGTATTCATCCTGCAGATCCTTTAAAAGATTTAGCACCTGGGACTGGATGGAAACGTCCAGGGCCGATACCGGCTCATCGCAGACAATCAGCTTCGGACGCAGGGCTATGGCCCTCGCGATGCCGATTCTCTGCCTCTGTCCGCCGGAGAACTGGTGGGGATACCGGTTGATGAATTCCTCCGGAATGCCCACCTGCTTCATCAGCGCCTTCACCTGCGCCTCCAGCTCAGCCTTATCCTGCGCCGTATGGTAGGTGGTCAGCGGCTCGGACAGGATTGCCTTTACATTCATTCTCGGATTCAGGGACGCATAGGGGTCCTGGAAGATAATCTGCATCTGTCTGCGGTAATCCGCAAACTGCCGGTCACTCATGGCCGTGATGTCCATTCCTTCAAACTCCACCGTGCCGGAGGTGGCCGGAAGCAGCTTAATCAGCGTCCGCCCCAGGGTGCTCTTTCCGCAGCCGGATTCTCCCACCAGCGCCAGGGTTTCCCCTTCGTATATCTTCAGATTCACATCCGAAACCGCGTGGACCACCTGCCTGCCCCTTCGTCCGCCGGATAATGGGAACTCCTTCACCAGATTCCGGGCCTCCAGGAGGATTTTTTTATCTTTCTCTGCCATCACGCCTTCACCCCGCTTTCATATTGAAAACACCGCACCTTATGTCCGTCACCGGCTTCATAAAGCTCCGGCTTCTCCTCAAAGCACCGGTCGGATGCCGCCTCGCACCGGTTGCAGAAATTGCAGCCCTTCGGCAGATGCAGAAGGTTGGGAACCACACCGTCGATGGTGTAAAGCCGCTCCTCCTTCGTATCCAGCTTCGGAATCGACCGTAACAATCCTCTGGTGTATGGATGGCTGGTCCGCTCAAACAGCTCGAAGGTTTCCGCCTGCTCCATCACATTGCCTGCGTACATCACATACACATAATCGCAGACCTCCGCCACCACGCCCATGTTGTGGGTAATCAGGATGATGGAGGTTCCCTTCTCATCCCGCAGCCGCTTCATCAGACGGAGAATCTGCGCCTCTATGGTCACATCCAGCGCCGTGGTTGGCTCGTCTGCAATCATCACCTTCGGCTGGCACACCATCGCCATGCCGATCATCACTCTCTGGCGCAGGCCGCCGGAAAGCTGATGGGGATAGGAATGGTACCGTTTCTCCGGCTCCGGGATTCCCACCTCGCGGAAAATCTCCACCACCCGCTTCTTCGCCTCCTCCTTCGTCACCTTCTGGTGAAGAAGAATGGCCTCCTGTACCTGCTTTCCGACCGGATAAACCGGATTTAAGGAGGTCATAGGCTCCTGGAAAATCATGGATATCTCATTGCCCCGAATCCGGGAAAGCTCTTTTTTCGAAAGATGGGTAATGTCCCGTCCGCCCAGCGTGATGGTTCCGCCCACCACCCGGCCCGGATGGCGCAGAAGTCCCATCACCGACATGGCAGTCATGCTTTTTCCGCAGCCGGACTCCCCTACTATGCCGACAATCTTTCCCGGCGGCACATCGATGGACACGCCGTCCACCGCCGGCACCACACCCTTGGACGTAAAGAAGTGGGATTTTAAATTTTTAATCTGAAGGGCCATCTCTTCATTCATCGCCATACCTCCTCTACTGTTCTTTCAGGTACGGGTCCAGCACATCTCTTAAGCCGTCGCCTAAAAAGTTAAATGCCATCACCACAATCATAATCGCAATACTGGGAGCGATGGAAAGCCATGGCTCCGTAAACAAATATTTCTTTCCTCTTACAACCGCCAGACCCCAGCTTGCAGACGGCGGCTGCGCGCCGACACCCAGGAAGCTTAAGGAGGACTCAGACAGAATAGCAGAAGGAATATTCAGGGTAAATAATACAATCAGGGACGGAAGGCAGTTGGGAAGGATGTGCCGCATCAGGATGGTCCAGCTCTTTACGCCGATGGACCTTGCCGCCTCCACATATTCCGCCTCTTTTAAGGAAAGGGTCTGGGAGCGGACAATCCGGGCCGTCCCCGCCCAGTTTACCAGGCTCAGTGCAATAAAGATATTCACCAGTCCGCCGCCCATGGTATACATCACAACCATCGCCAGCAAAAGGGATGGGAAGGCCAGCATCACATCCGCCAGACGCATGATGATAAAATCCACCTTGCCGCCGTAATATCCGGCCAGCAGCCCCAGAATGGTTCCAATCACCATGGAAATCAGGGTCGGCACCAGACCGATGGTCAGGGAAATCCGCGCGCCGTAGATAATCCGGCTCAGCACATCCCGCCCCAGCTCATCGGTCCCCAGCCAGTGGGCCGCGCTGGGCGCTTTCAGACGCTCCTTTAATACCTGGGTATACGGGTCATAAGGAGCCACCAGCGGCGCAAATACCGCCATCAGGATAATCACCAGGATAACCACAGCAGAGAACGCCGCCAGCTTATTCTGCCGCACCAGCTTTTTCACCTGGTCCATCCAGGTTTCCTGCTCGCCAATCTGGGAAGCCTGGTTTTCATTTTCATGTTCCTGTTTCATCCTCTTACGCCCCCTCCCTGATTCTTGGGTCCAGCACGGAATACAGCATATCCGCCGTCAGGTTCCCGATAATAACCAGAATGGTGGTAAAAATTACCGTCCCCTGGAGAAGGGGCATATCTCTGGTTTCAATGGCGTTCACCGCCAGACGGCCGATGCCCGGAATGCCGAACACGCTCTCCGTCAGCACCGCGCCGGACAGCATGCTGGAAATCTGCAGGGCCATCATGGTAACAACCGGAAGCATGGCATTCTTTAAGGCATGTCCGATAATCACGCCGCTTTCCCGGAGGCCCTTGGCTCTGGCCGTCCGGATGTAATCATCCTGCATCACCTCCACCAGATTGGAACGGGTCATCCGGGCGATGCTGCCCGCCGAATTCCATCCCAGGGCGATGGCCGGAAGCACCATGCAGGCCAGGGAATCATAGCCGGAAACCGGGAACAGCTTCCACTTAAATGCCAGCAGGTACTGGAGCACCAGGGCAATCATAAATACCGGCATGGAAACACCGGCCAGAGCCCCGCCCATAAATAACCGGTCCAGAATCCGGTTCTGGTTAATCGCCGCCACGATTCCGGAGGTGATTCCGATAATCCAGGCAATCACCGCCGCGCAAATGGACAGCTTCACCGTATTCGGGAAAGCGTCCAGAATGATTCTGGTTACATTCCGGTTCAGACGGTACGAGGTACCGAAGTCCCCGTGAAGGGCATTGCCCACATATTTGAAAAACTGAATATACAGAGGCTGATCCAGCCCCATCTCCCGGCTTACCTTATCAATCACCGCCTGATTCACATGCTCGCCCATCATCGTCACCACCGGGTCCCCCGGCACGATGCGCAGCATGATAAAAATAATCAGGATTACGCCGATCAAAACCGGAATCGCAATCAAAAGCCGTTTCAGGACATTTTTTATCACTGGTAATCTCCTTTCCAGACAACGAAAGGCGCCGCATTCCCTACAAACAAGTCCTGCGGCGCTTATAATCCATGTATCTAATTCCCTTTATTCACTTAATGAAAGCTCATAAAAGATGCAGTCGCTTAAGCCGTTCCACGGCGCCGTAAAGCCCTGTACCCGCTTGCTTACTGCAAATGGATGCAGTCTGGAATACATCGGAACCCATGCGGCATCCTCCGAAACAATCTTTTCCTCCAGCGCGTGATACTCTGCGATTCTTTCTTCCGGGTCTACGATGGAGCGGGCCTTCTGAACACGTTCCATCACCGCCGTATCCGGATAATTCAGAGAACGCATCTTGGTGTTCTCCTCATTTCCGAAGAAGGTGTAAATAAAGTTGTCAGGATCATTATAATCTGCCGTCCAGGTGGACATGAAGGATCCCAGCTCACCGGCTTTTCTGGTAGCCAGCCAGGTAGACTCGTCCATGGTTTTAATCTCCGCATTTACGCCAATCTCCGCAAGCTGCGCCTGGATGATCTCCAGCGCCTGGCTTACTGCATCCGAAGAGGAAGAATCCGCTCCGATTACCATGTCAAAGCCGTCCGGATAGCCGGCCTCGGCAAGCAGCTCCTTCGCCTTCTCCGGATTGTACTCAATCGCCGGCAGGTTTTCATTAAATCCATACAGACCATGAGGGAAGATACCATTCTCAAGCTGTCCCCGGCCGCCGTACATGGCGTCTAACACGCCCTGACGGTCAATCGCCATCTGAATGGCCTTGCGGACGGTTACATTGTCAAATGGAGGCAGGTTCTGGTTCATGGTAAAGTAGGTGGTTCCCACACGAGGGCCGGAGATAATCTGCTCCGGATAACGGGCCGTAAAATCATCCACTGCATCCGGCAGGAAATCCAGGTCAACCAGGTCCAGCTCACCGTTCTCAAACATCATTCTCTGCGTCTCGGTATCCGGCACTACCTTAACCACTACGCCGGGAAGCTTCGATGCGCCGTTCCAGTAATCCTCATTCCGGGTCAGCACCATCTGGTCGTTGATGGTCCAGCTGGTGAACTTGAACGGGCCGGTACCGACCGTCAGCGCCGGGTCCAGACCAAACTGGTCGCCTGCCGCCTCGGTGGCCTCCGAATCGTAAATGGAGCAGCCTGGAGTGGACAGGCAAGCCAGGAAACCGGCGTAAGGCTCCGTCAGCGTCATCTTAAAGGTTTTGTCATCTACCAGCTCAAAGCCCTCCAGCTTATCCGCAGTGCCCTCAATCAGCTCATCCGCACCCTTTACCTGGGTCAGGAAATCCACGTTTACCGCGCCTTCCACGCTCAGCTGGCGGTTAAAGCTGTATTCCACATCCTCAGCCGTAAGATCCGCTCCGTTGTGGAACTTCACGCCATCTCTTAAATGGAAGGTGTAGGTCAGCGCATCCTCGCTGATTTCCCAGGATTCCGCCAGGGACGGAACAATCTCCGAAGAGCCGTCCTCCTTCACCTGGATGTCCACCAGACGGTCATAGAGGTTCAGCGGAAGCTCATAATCCTTTGTGGTTTTATGAACGTCTGCCGTCTGGATATCTGCAATCAGCGGAACCACCAGAAATCCGGCCGTATCTCCGGAAGCCTCAGCTGCCGCGCCGGCGCTCTCTCCGCCCGCACTGCTCTCACCCGCTGCTGTTGTATCTGCAGAATCGTTCTTCGCAGCCGTGTCCCCGCTTCCTCCGCAGCCGGAAACCGCCAGAGAAGCCGCCATGGCAGCCGCCAGAATCAAGCTTATTCTTTTTTTCATAGTGAAATCCTCCTTTTCCGCAAAAGCTTCCGGTCCTCCGCCTCCCCCTGAAAACAGGCGGTACAGCTAACCCCTCTGCGCCCGGCAGCGGACCTTTCAAGTAAAAAAGACACAGTAATACTACAACTGCGTCTTTGCACTGAGCCTTTGCCTCTTAACTTTTGCTAACTATCATACCATATCGCACCACAAACTGCAACGGTTTTATTTCGCGCAGTCTGGTTTTCTCCCTGGGTTAATCTTGTCGTCCTTTTGTATATATGCTCTGCTGAGCCGTTTTTCTTCAACAGCTGCCGACTTAAAAAACAGAAAAAGCCCAGGCGTTCTCTGCCTGAGCTTTCAAGTAACGTGCGCGAGAAGATTCGAACTCCCGACACCTTGGTCCGTAGCCAAGTGCTCTATCCAGCTGAGCTACGCACACGTATTATGTTGTTTCCTCAACAACGAAGCCTATTATATACTATATATTTTTAAATGTCAACACCTTTTTCAAACTTTTTTAAACTTTTTCAATTT
>JAUNPZ010000193.1 GCA_030536455.1 Lachnospiraceae bacterium
CGTAATCTACTTGTAATCAGCAGATCAATACTATATACTAAAGGCAGATGATATTCATAGAAGGCGGAAGGCTTGTTTTATAGGAAAGGAAGTGTGGTTAAATGACGTTGGCAAAAGAGCGGGCAGTCGAAATGATAAAAAATCTTCCTGATGATAAAGTGAAATTTGTTATAAATATTTTGGAAGGTCTGGATGGCTTATATGGCAATCAGGAGAAAGTTACGGCATCGCAAAGAGCATACCAGAACCTACAGCAGTACAGGAGGAACGGTTCATCAGAGATTGATTATAAAGAAGAACTTGTTCAGGCTTTGGAGGAAAAGTATGAAAATCTTGGTTGATACCAATGTGATTCTTGATGCATTAATGGGAAGAGTGCCATATTGCGATAATGCAGATCGGGTTATCAAGTTATGTGCAGACAAGGAGGCTGCGGGTGTGCTTGCGGCATTGCAGAATAAAGTTTTTTCCGATTTCGAGGATTGTTTGCAGGCTGAGTGTGCCCTCTCTTGTGAGGCAGAGTACATTGTAACTCGGAATATAAAGGATTTTGAAAATTCCAATATAAAAGCAGTTACTCCGGACGAGTTTCTGACAGAATGTCAGCGGCGGAGAGGACAATAGGATTAGAAGTATTTGCGAGCGTAAGTGTTAGGAGTTCTCGGTAGTGACAATAATAAATCCATCATTGCCTGCTTTAGAAGTGAGCAGGTAATGATGGATTTTAGGCCGCCAAAATCAATATGTCGCCTCTTAGGAATCACAGAAATGTGGTTCCTTTTTTTGTGTGCAAAAAGACGGAAAAAAGCAAAATATGCAATACTTTTATATAAATTCGACAAAGCATGCGTAGATAAGAAAACGGAGGTTTGCTATAATTACACCCAAATAAAATGCAGGTGATGATAAATCATGCGGGAGGGGAAATATGGGCTATTTTGTATATAAACCGGATAAGGCAGGTTATATCAATCGATTTCTTACAACGAAAACATTTACGAAGCCTCAGGAATTTCGAAAGGCAACGCTTTCAGGCAAGGTGAATGAGTGGCTTCAGAAGGGATTTGCCATTCATGAGAATCCATGCAGAAAGGAATTTATCGCAGGGCGTGCGGCGGAGGTTCCGCCTTACATGGATATCAGCCGATACACAATGGAAGAGGAGATCCAGGTATTTGGGCAGAATAGAAAATTGTCTGTATATTATCCTTTTGGAAACCAGGGGGTGGATTTCTCGGAATTTTATCCGAATCCAACGTATTTGAGATGCTACAGCTTTGTGTACATTTTTTCGGACGCAGAAGAGCCGGATGCCGGATTCCAGGTGGAAACCTGCGGTGGGGTGACGTTGTGGGCAGAGGACGAGCTGGTGACGGATTTTATACCGTTTACCAGAAATGAATGCAAGAAAACGGAGGTTTCCATTCATCTGCGGGCTGGACTTAACAAGGTGACTGTGTGTCTGGATGATTTGGCGGAGCGGGATACGGATTATTATTTTCGGCTGCGGTATCTGGGGACGGGCAGCTTAAAGCTGTACCTGCCGGTTCCGGATGATACGGCGGTGGAAGATATGGGGCGGATTGAGCAGGCTATGGAGGATATGTATTTTGAAAAGGAGACCTATATCAGTGAGCCGGTGATTCTTCATCTGAATAATCCGCTGGAAAGGGAACTGGATTTAACGGTTTCTTATAAACCGGTAGCGGATAAAATCTGGCATGGGGAAAGACTGCAGGTAACCAAGGCTTACCGGATGAAAAAGGGAGAATCTGAAATCCGCCTTTTTGACGCAGACGATGTAATACCGGGATTTTACTATTTTCAGGTTTCAGCCGGTGTCAGCCCGGCCGGTGCAGGTTCAGCCGGTGTCAGTTCGGCTGATGCAGGAGGTGTTACTGCGTCCAGGAAGATTGCGGTGCAGGTGTTTCACAGAAGCTTGATGGAGAAGAGGGAAAGCACGATTCAGGAGAGAAAGTGGGAAGCGCTTCGGTATCTGGTGGATGTGGAAGTGGAGAACGTGTATAAGGCAGCAGCACTTCTGTGGACTGCAGAAGGACAGTCAGCCGAAAGGGCAGCGGCCTGGGAGAAGGCGGAGCGGATTATCCTGGAGGAACTGAATGGTATCCGGGCCAGAAAGGACTGCAGCGATTTCCATCTGATCGTGGTGCTTCAGATTTGGAAGCGGTTCCACGAGAAATTATCGGCGAAGGTTCAGGAAGCGATAAAGGAAACGATATTGAATTTTCGTTACTGGATTGATGAGCCGGGAAATGATGTGATGTGGTTTTTCAGTGAGAATCATGCGCTTCTGTTCCATATCTGTCAGTACTATGGCGGAAAGTTTTTTGAGGAAGAATATTTTTCCAGCAGTGGTCTGGACGGAAAGGCGCAGTCTGCGAAGGCGGAGCGGCTGCTTGACGGCTGGTTTGAGGATTTCTTCCGGGAATATATTACGGAGTGGAATTCCAACGCTTATATTCCGGTCGATGTGCTGGGACTTTGCGGTCTGTATAATTTATCGGAGAAAGGTGATAAGCGGAATCAGGCGGCGGAAAAGGCCCTGAATATGATTTTTCGGGATCTGGCAGTGAATGAGCATAAGGGAACAATCATGACGTCCTTCGGAAGAAGCTATGAGAAGGAGTCCAAGGGAAATTATACGGCGGGAACCACCTCTCTGCTCTATATTGCCTATAATCTGGGATATTTAAACCGGGCGGCCCTGGCATACATTTCTTTTGCCCTGGGGGATTACGAGCCGCCTGCAGAGTATCGGAAATATACGGCGTTAAAGCCGGGGCAGGAGCTGATTTATGAGAAAACCCAGGGGTATCGAAGCCATGTGAACCTGTATTTGTATAAGAATAGCCAGGTGCAGCTTTCTACGGCAGTGCTGTTCCATCCTTATTGCGCCGGATATCAGGAGCATATCATGCAGGCCACGTTGGACGCAGGCGCGCAGATGTATGTGACGCATCCGGGGGAGGTTCAGCCTTATGGAAATGGACGGCCGAATTACTGGGCGGGAAATGGAAGCCTGCCGCTGGCGGTTCAATACCGAAATCTTGGGATTTTAAGCTACCGGATCCCGGAGAACCATCCGGTTTCCTACACCCATGCCTATGTGCCGCTGATGGAATTCGAGGATTACCTGGGAACGGCCCATACGGCTGCCGCAAAAAAGGGAGGAGGCTATATCGGTGTAAGGTCCCTGAATCCGATTGTGATGCAGAAGAAGGGGCCGTGCCGGAACCGGGAATTGATCAGTGAAGGGCGTGAGAACGTCTGGCTGATTAAGGTGGGAACGACGGAGGAATACTGCTCGCTGGAGGATTTTGTAAAGTCGCTGGAGGAGATTTCGGTTCGATGGAAGAGCCGGGAGTGTCTGGAGGTGCGGGATTCGGACCTTGGCGTTTTAGAGGCTTCGGAGCAGGGGCTGACGGCAGACGGAAAACC
>JAUNPZ010000194.1 GCA_030536455.1 Lachnospiraceae bacterium
CGGCGGCAGAGCCGTTTTTATGTGACAGAACCTTAATTTTATGGTAGAATAGCAGTGATACAGAACAAAAGTTTGCATAAAAGGAGGCACTTACATGAGGTTGATTGTATGTATCGATGAAAAGGATGGAATTCGGTTCAATCACCGGCGGCAGAGCCGGGATAAGGTTCTTCTGGAGGATGTGCTGGAGCTTGCCGGCGGCAGCCGTCTCTGGATGAATGCATATTCGGCCGGACTGTTCTGGCAGTACGGCCTGGAACGTCCGCTTAAGGAGCAGGTTTGTGAGGATTTTCTGATGCGGGCCGAAGCCGGGGATTACTGTTTTGTGGAGCAGGGCGGCTTTGAGGACTGCCTGGATGAGGCGGAGCAGGTGATTTTATACGGCTGGAACCGTCATTATCCGGCGGATGTGCATTTTGACCGGAGCCGGTTAGCCGGGTGGAAGCTGGAGGAAACCAGGGAATTTGCCGGTTCCTCCCACGAAAAGATTACCAGGGAGGTTTATGTAAGGTGAAAGATTTGTTAAAACGGATTCCGTATGGTTTGATGGCCTTTGTCCTGTCTGTCTCCGTGCTGTTAGGCGGATGCTCCGACCCGGAGACGGCAGAGATGATGAAAGAAGCAGGCAGAGAGGTCGGCCGGGAGGTTGGAAGGTATGTGGTATCCGAGCTTCAGTCTGCCGCAGAGGAGCAGAACGGAAAGCGGCCTGGCGGGACATCTGGAAGTGGGACGTCCGGCGGCGCGGTAACACTGGACGGAAGCGGCCAGTTCTCCCTTTCGGAGATTCCGGAATACTCCGGCGAGCCGTTTGCGGTGGTGAATGACAATGTTCCGTTTTTTGCGGAGTCGGACCTTACCACAGAGTCCTTCGAGCATTACAGCGAGCTGGATGAACTGGGAAGATGCGGCGCGGCTTATGCCAATGTGGGCCGTGACCTGATGCCGACAGAAAAGCGGGGTGAAATCGGCCATGTGAAGCCCACCGGCTGGCAGTCGGTCCAGTATGATTTCGTAGATGGAAAATCTTTGTACAACCGCTGTCATCTGCTGGGCTTCCAGCTTACCGGGGAGAATGCGAACTGGGAAAACCTGATTACCGGAACCCGTTATCTGAATGTAGACGGGATGCTTCCCTTTGAAAATATGGTGGCGGACTATGTAAAGGAAACCGGAAATCATGTGCTTTACCGGGTGACGCCGATTTTTGAGGAAGATAATCTGGTGGCCTCCGGTGTGGAGATGGAGGCCATGTCGGTGGAGGACCATGGAGACGGCGTGCTGTTCCATGTATATGCATATAACGTGCAGCCGGGGGTTGTCATCGATTATGCCACAGGAGATAACCGGCTGTCGGAGGAATTTTCCGCGTCGGCAGACGAGGGGGCCGAAGAAATCGAGATTCGGGGAAATTCCCGGTCCAAGGTGTATCACTGTCCGGGCCAGGCGGCCTATGAGGATATGAAGAATTCCGGGAATCTGGTGATTTTCCATTCGGAGAAGGAAGCAAAGGCCGCGGGGTACCGGAAGGCGCAGAGATAAAGAGCTGAGCCGAGAAAGAAAAATTACTAGAACAATCCCTGCCGGTATGGTAAGATAAAGCCAAAAGGGAAAGGGGTGGAACGGCATGGAAGTGATGATTCCGCTTGGAATTGACCGATTTGATAAGTTGAGAGAAGACAATTATTATTATGCAGATAAAACCGGGTTGATCCGTGAACTGTTAAATACCAAGTTTGAGGTAAATCTGATTACAAGGCCGCGCCGCTTTGGAAAAACACTGATGATGTCGATGCTGGAGGCATTTTTTGATCTTAACAGAGACAGCCGGACTCTTTTTTCCGGATTGAATATTGATGGGGAAACGGCGCTTTGCAGGGAATGGATGAACCGGTGGCCGACGGTCTTTGTATCGTTTAAAAGCGCGGAAGGATTAAATTTTGATGGCGCGTATGGAATGCTGAAAGTATTGATTGCTAATTTATACAAGAAATATGCATTCCTAGAGGAAAGTCTCCAGGTGGATGAGGCAGACCGGATCCTTTTCAAACGAATCAAGGGACAGGAGGAAAGTGCGGAAAATCTGAAGGATTCCCTGCTGCTTCTGACCCGTATGCTGCATGCTCATTATGGGAAAATGGTAATTCTCCTGATTGATGAGTATGATGTGCCGCTTGCGAAGGCGCATGATAACGGATATTACAAAGAGATGCTGGATGTTATGCGCCTTTTGCTGGGAAATGCTCTGAAAACCAATCCACATCTGAAGTTTTCGGTTATCACAGGCTGCCTGAAAATTTCAAAGGAAAGTATATTTACCGGCCTGAATAATGTGGTAGCCAATACGATTACGGTAGAGCGGTTTGATGAGTATTTTGGATTTACAGAAGGGGATGTTCGGAAGCTTCTTCTGGATACCGGATTTTCTGGCCATGCACAGGAAATCCGGGAATGGTATGACGGATATCGTTTCGGAATGGTGGATGTATATTGTCCCTGGGATGTGTTAAATCATACAGCGGCGCTGCAGATGAATGAAAAAGCACAGCCCCGGAATTACTGGGCCGCAACCAGTCACAATGATATTATCTATAAGCTTCTGGAGAACCGGGAATTTGATGTGGATGGAAAATTTGAAGCGCTTTTAGCCGGCAGCTCCATACAGGAGGATATCACGGAGGAGCTGACTTATGATTCCATTGAGACTTCGGAGAAGAACCTGTGGAGCCTGCTGTTTATGACCGGATATCTGACTCTGGCGAAGAATCCGGCAGGGCAGACGCTGCTTCGGATTCCGAATGAAGAGGTGAAATCAATCTTTCAGACTACCATCGTAGATTGGTTTAAGCGGGAGGTTCAGACCGTTGACCGGACCGGATTGTTTGCCGCTTTATGGAATGGAGATGCCGAAATGGCCGCCGATTTGATTTCGGATCTGCTGTTTTCGACCATCAGCTACCATGATTATCGGGAAAGCTATTACCATGCGTTTGTTGCGGGCTTATTTGCAGGAGCCGGGTATGTGGTCGAGTCGAATTATGTGTATGGGGATGGCCGGCCGGATGTAGTAGTCAAGGAGAAAAAGAACCGCCGTGTGATGCTGTTTGAGGTAAAGCATACAAAGGAAAAGGCGCAGCTTGGAAAAGCCTGTGAGGAGGCAGTTCAGCAGATCAAAAAGCAGCGGTATGCCCTTGCTTTTGAGGGATACCGTATGATTGTCAGCTATGGAATTGCATTTTCGGGAAAGGAATGCGTGATGCGAAGGGCTGAAACCGGACAGTAAAGCATATCCTCCGGGCTTGGTGATTTCAGTTGCTTCGCAGGCTATTCTGCGGTATAATGGCAAAAGAAAAAGTCCTGAACGCTTTCAGCGATTCAAGACTTTTTTATCGGAGTAACAGGATTTGAACCTGCGACCTCTCGGCCCCCAGCCGAGCGCGCT
>JAUNPZ010000195.1 GCA_030536455.1 Lachnospiraceae bacterium
TATGTGTCGGCGGACAGCCCGTACCACACCTTCTTCCATTTTGCAAAGGAGGGGAAGGAGAATTGGCCTTATAATGGCAGCTATGACGGCTGGTGGGGCCATGACACGCTTCCGAAGTTAAATTATGAGCAGTCTCCCAAGCTGCAGGAGTACATTTTAAATGTGGCGAAGAAATGGGTGTCCCCGCCTTACTGTGTGGACGGGTGGCGTCTGGATGTGGCGGCGGACTTGGGACATACCGGCGAGTTTAACCATCATTTCTGGCAGCAGTTCCGCAAGGCTGTGAAGACGGCAAACCCCGATGCCCTGATCCTGGCGGAGCATTACGGGGACCCCAGCGGCTGGCTGCAGGGGAACGAATGGGATACCGTGATGAATTATGATGCCTTCATGGAGCCGCTGACCTGGTTTTTGACCGGCATGGAGAAGCACAGCGATGAGTATGACAGCCATCTCTACGGGGATGGAGAGGGCTTTTTCCGTGCCATGAATTACCATATGAGCAAGATGCAGACCCCGTCGCTTCTGGTGTCCATGAACGAGCTTTCCAACCATGACCATTCCCGGTTCCTGACCAGGACCAACCAGACCGTGGGCCGTCTGGCCTCCATGGGAGCGGAGGCGGCTTCGGAGGGAATCCGAAACGGCGTGATGCGGGAGGCGGTTATGGTGCAGATGACCTGGCCGGGCGCTCCCACGATTTATTACGGAGATGAGGCCGGCATGTGCGGCTGGACCGACCCGGATAACCGGAGAACCTATCCCTGGGGCGGGGAAGACCTGGAGATGATGGAGTTCCACCGGTATATGTGCAGCATCCACCGGCGGCTCCCGGTTCTGAAAAAGGGCTGCTTAAAGCAGCTTCTGGCGGACCGTCAGCTCATCGCCTACGGCCGGATGCATGGAAAGTACAAGGCTGTGGTGGTGGTGAATAACCGGGGCACCGAGCGGGATGTGGAGGTGCCGGTCTGGCAGCTTGGCCTGAAAAAGGAGGAGTCCCTGGTCCGGATCATGCTGACCACGGAAAACGGCTATAATGTGGGCATGGTGAAGGCAGAAATCCGGAACGGCAATGCCTGCCTGAAGATGCCTCCGGTCAGCAGCATGCTGCTGATCACTCATGTGGACGAATTTTACAGCTCCGTGGCTCTGAAAAAGAGCTGATTCTGACGGAGCAGACAGGTGTGTTCGAGACCTTCCACACTTAAAACAAAACTAAAGGAGAATAAAAGAATGAGAAACAGTGAAACAAACAAAACCCTGTACACGATGGTATATGCGGCCATGATAGCCGCCATCTATGTGGTGCTGACCATGGTATTTGCGCCCATCAGCTTCGGCCCGGTCCAGTTCCGGGTTTCGGAAATCCTGTGCGTCCTGCCGTTCTTTACACCGTCTGCGGTTCCGGGATTATTCATCGGATGCCTTCTGTCCAACCTGTTCTGCGGAGCGGCGCTTCTGGATGTGGTGTTCGGAAGTCTGGCTACCCTGATTGGAGCGGCCGGCTCCTGGTATCTGGGAAAACGCAGCCGCTGGCTGGTATGTGTGCCGCCGATCCTTGCGAATATGGTCATTATCCCCTGGGTGCTGCGCTATGCATACGGCTCACCGGACCTGATTCCGTTCGCCATGGTGACGGTGGGAATCGGAGAGGTTCTGGCAGTGGGTGTGCTGGGGAATCTTCTTCTTGTTACATTGGAACGATATAAGGGAATGCTTTTCAGACGGAGTCTTGTCTGATAACCGCCGTCCCGTTTGGATAAGCCGAGTTCAGATTTGTACCGGCATTCAGGCAGAGAATCCGTGGAAACTATGGATTTTCTGCCTTTTTTGATGTATACTGAAAGCGGTTCAGCCGGTCCGCGCGGTCCGTAAGAGAACGCGGAAGGGAAGGCGCGGAGCGGCTGCGAAATGTGAAAAATACAGGATAGGCAGTTATTTCTGCCGGAAAGTGGAAAATTATGTATCAGATTGATTTTAATAAACCGGAAAACATTCATTTTATCGGAATCGGCGGCATCAGCATGAGCGGCCTGGCCGAGATTCTGCTGGCCGAGGGCTTTGGGGTGTCCGGCTCGGATGCACATAAGACGGAGCTGACGGAGCATCTGGAGGCGAAGGGCGCCAGGGTGGAGTACGGCCAGCGCGCCTCCAATATCACAGATGATATCAATGTGGTGGTTTACACGGCGGCCATCCATCCGGATAATCCGGAGCTTCAGGCCGTGAAGGAGAAGGGAATCCCCATGCTTACCAGAGCGGAGCTTCTGGGGGAGATGATGCGTAATTATAAGCATGCAGTGAATATTTCCGGCACACACGGAAAGACCACCACCACCTCCATGCTGACCACCATCCTGCTGGCGGCCAGACAGAATCCGACCGTGACGGTGGGCGGCATCCTGCCAGCCATCGGCGGCAATATCCGCGTGGGCGGCCCGGAGCTGTTCGTGACGGAGGCCTGCGAGTATACCAACAGCTTTCTGTCCTTCTTCCCCACCATGGAGATTATCCTGAATATCGAGGCAGACCATCTGGATTTCTTTAAGGACCTGGATGATATCCGCCATTCCTTCCGCCGGTTTGCGGAGAAGCTGGATGAGAAGGGCACCCTGATCATCAACAGCGATATCGCTAATCTGGAGGAAATTACGGGCGGACTTCCATGCAGAATCATTACCTTCGGCCATGAACCGTCCAAAAGCAATTACAGCGCGGCGGATATCACCTACGATGAGCTGGCCAGACCTTCCTACACCATTCTGGTGGATGGAAAGGCGGAGGGAAGGGTTTCCCTCGCCGTTCCGGGAGAGCATAATGTATATAATTCCCTGTCTGCTGTCGCGGCGGCCAGAGAGCTGGGACTTTCCATGGAGCAGATCCAGGAGGGCCTTCTGGCATTTACCGGAACCAACCGGAGATTCGAGAAGAAGGGTGAGATTGGCGGCGTGACGATCATCGACGATTATGCCCATCATCCCCAGGAAATCCGGGCGACGCTGACGGCGGCAAAGAATTATCCCCACCGGAAGCTGTGGTGCGTGTTCCAGCCCCATACCTATACCAGGACGGCGGCCCTTTTAGATGATTTTGCAGAGGCGCTTTTAGGGGCGGACGAGGTGATTCTGGCGGATATTTATGCAGCCAGAGAGGTCAATACCATCGGCATCAGCTCCAATGATATTGCGGAAAAGATGGCAAAGGCAGGAGGAAAGGTACATTATATCCCCTCCTTTGATGAGATTGAGACATTTATTTTGGAAAATTGTGTTCCCGGTGATTTGTTGATAACTATGGGTGCCGGAGATATCGTAAAAGTGGGAGAAAAGCTGTTAGGAATGTAAGTTATCCACATTATCCACATAGTTTTCAACATTTTATGTAAAGAAGCTATGTGGATTTTTTT
>JAUNPZ010000196.1 GCA_030536455.1 Lachnospiraceae bacterium
GTTGTTCTGATTATTGTTCTGGCTGTTGTTCTGGGAACGGTTTTCGCTCTCGTTTCTGTTATTGTTGCGGGAAGAGTTGTTGTCCATATCGTTGTAATTGTTCTTTGCCATGTTTCCATACCTCCTGAATGTGGCTGATATTCAATCAGCTTATTTTTTCGTTGCGGGATTAGTATGGGACAGATTTCGAAAACTTATTCACACCTTGTTGCTTTTTCCAATTTCTTATATTATAATTAATATGCGGAAAAATCGTTTCCCTTAAATGATTTTTCCAACCCTTATTAATTATTTATACTCCCCTCAAAAAACCGCCGGACAGCTCCCCTGTCCGGCGGTTTTCTCTTGCGAATTCTATTTTTTTCAGGCACAAGCCTTATATCTCTTAGCCGATTACATTAATAATCTTCACCGGAGTGCGGTAATTCCAGTTGGACACCTTGATTCCGGTCTTATAGGTAGAAGCATGTACAATCTGGCCGGAGCCGATATACATGGCTACATGGTTGATGCTGCTTCCGTTTCCGTAAAAAATCAGGTCGCCCGGCTGCATCTGCTCTGCGCTGATGGCAACGCCCTGAGCTGCCTGGCTTCTGGAGGAACGGGCCATCGGAACACCTGCTGCATTGCTTAACACAAAACGGGTAAATCCGGAACAGTCCACACCGGTTCTCGGGTCGTTCCCGCCATAACGGTACGGGCCGCCTACAAAGGATAATGCATAGTTCACTACATTCTGGCGCACGCTTGCTTTCGCGTCTGCCTGGGCTGCAGACCGCGCCGCCTCTGCAACTGCGGAGGATACGGTCTCGCTTACCTGCTGCACCGCCTCCGTCCGGGCGCTCATCTCTTCTTCCCGGCTCTCTGAGGTCCGCATAAATACTCTGGTTTCTTCCGCTTCTGCCTCTGCCTCAGCCGCTGCATCCGCTTCCAGTTCTTCTGCCACACCGGCTGCGCCTGCCATATCTTCTTCTGCAGTCAGGAGTTCTGCTTCCAGCATCGCTTCTTCTATGTAATCGGATCCGGCGGTTTCCTTCGCCTCTACCAGCTGGATTCCTTCAAAATTATCCGCATACGCCGTGAATGGCGCAGTGCTCATCAATCCGCAGCAGAACAGTACTCCAATCGCTTTTCCCAGGTATTTGTGCATGTCCAATCTCCTTTTCTCAATCACATTCCCGTGACTGCATCCGTTATTATCTGCTCATCTCATTCATTCTGTTCATTACATTTATCTGTCTAATTGTTTCGAAATTATTAAGTTTTATTACGTTTGTATTATACTTTTTTTATGCATGTTCGTCAAGTTCTTTTTCAAATACTTCACGAATTTATTAATTTTTCCACCAGTACCGCTGATCTGCAGGCATTTCCCGTAAAAAAAACACTTACTTTTCTTCTGTTCGGGCTTTTTTTATCTATTTGTTTCGTTTGTATTTCTATATATTACAAAAGTATTACTTTCTGTTACGAATATTATAAATTACTTTGCCGTTTCTGTCAACCTTTTCCCGTCATGCAATCCTTTGCAGAATTTTCTTTGTAATACTTTTTAAACATTTAATTTTCAGATATTTTTCGAATTTTCAAAAAAAGTGCTGTAAAATCATTTTGAATCCCATGATTTTACAGCACTTTTCATTTTTTAACTGTCGGTTTTTGGAAACAGCTCTCTTCTGTAATTAGTACCGTCTCGGTCCCTTAAAAATCCAGTAAATCAAAAGTATGATCAAAAGCGGCACCATAATCGGGCTCAGCAGGGTAAAGATTCCGCCTACCACCCAGATTACAAGCACGAAAAGCAGGATGAAAATCAACAGCGCCCAGAACCCGTTAAAATGAAAGCTCTTAAAGCCAGGGTCCGGCTTCTCCTGGTAATCCTGATATCCGCCTTCGGTTCCGTTCGGCTCCTGGCCCGGATTGTATCCGGTCCGGCCGCTGTCGCTGTCCTCATAGACGCCGGCCATATCGCTTCCGCCGCCGTTCGCCTCGATGATGCTCCTTCCAATCAGCCGCGGGTCCCCAAGGCTCCCCAGAACCTCATCCAGGGAAGCGCCCTTTGCCATCTCATCGGAAATGTAGGTATCATAATAGCTGATATTCTCCTCAACCACCGAATCCGGAACCTGCCCGGCCAGGGCCATGGCCAGCTTCTCTAAAAATTCCTTTTTACTCATCAATTAACGTATCCTTTCCTTCAAAACGCCATCCCGGTATGCATTTACCAGTTCCTTTAAATCTTCAATCTGCTTTACCAGCTCGGCTCCCTTGTCCGTGTCTGCCACCATCACACGCCGTTTCATCTTTTCCGTAATGGAAACCTTCGGTGTGCTCTCCTGGCTTGGGTCGAAGGGCTTGTGCTCCGCCAGCGCCAGATGATGGGAATTATAAATCAATGTGTATCCGGCAATTCCCGTCCTGGACTGATATGCCTTGGACAGGCCGCCGTCGATGATATACAGCTTTCCTCCCGCCTTGATCGGAGTCTCTCCATCCTTAATCTTCACCGGAACATGACCGTTGATGATGTGGGAGCCCTCCGTGGAAAGGCCGAATTCCTCCAGAATCTTATCACAGTATTCCACCTGCTGGCTCAGCTTATAATATGGATTCAGGTTTTCCTTATGAGTAGCCTTATCCTCCACAAAATAATGCTCGAAGGTGGTCATCTTATCCTTTCCGAATACCGGTGATTTGGCGCCGCACCACAGATACCACATGAAATCCCTGCATTTCTGCTTCTCCGGGTCGCTTTCCGGAAGGAAATAAGCCTTCTGAACCCGCTGGTCGATGAAATCCAGCAGCGATTTTCCCGAATATGCTCTGCCGTCAATCACCATCTCGTCAAAGCTTCCGTCCTTCTTCATCGGAATGCAGCCATGATAAAGCAGATTGGAATTATAGCACTTATACATGCCGCCATGGGAGTATAAAAACTTGATATGGCGGTGCAGAAGCTCGCTGTGCTTAAAGGAGAGCACCAGGGTGTGCAGAAGCTCCTCCTCCTCTTCCGTCAGCTTAAACGGGTCCTTGGGGTCAATGGTGGGGAAATTCATATCCAGCATCGGATACACCTTTCCGCCGATTTTTACCGTTCCCTCTTCAAAGTTGATATGCTCCAGCATCATCCGGTCTTCCATCTGGTAATCCGGGTGGCGCCTGATAATCTGACCTTCCACCTTAAACTGCATGACGGTCAGAGCCTTGTGCATCTTGGCCGCCAGTCCCGGATCCACCGCATCATAGATATTCTCATCCAGAATCTTCGGGCGGAACCGCTCGCAGGGGTCATCCTTGTAGATATTCGCCGCAAACATGGAAAGTGGTCTCAGATTGATGCCGTAGCCGTCCTCCAGCACATCAAAGCTGTTGTAGCTGATGGCGATGCGCAGCACCACGC
>JAUNPZ010000197.1 GCA_030536455.1 Lachnospiraceae bacterium
CCGGGAAAAACAAATAGATTGTTTTTCCGAAGCAAACAATATGTAAGGAGGAATTTCTTATGAAAAAAATGTTATCCTTAGGTTTGGCAACCGCTATGGTGGTATCCGCATTATCAGGCTGCGGCGGCAGCAAGGCTCCGGAGACGACGGCAGCTCCTGCAGCAGAAACCAAAGCGGAGGAGACTAAGGCAGAGGAGAAGAAAGAGGAGACCACCGCTGCAGCGGCAGCCGGTGAGGCAACGGAGATTACCTGGTGGGCATTCCCAACCTTTGCACAGGACGGAGATAATCCTGCAGGAACCTACGAGAAAGAGATTATCGAAGCGTTCCAGGCGAAGAACCCGGATATCACCGTTAAGCTGGAAACCATCGATTTCACTTCCGGACCGGAGAAGATTACCGCAGCAATCGAAGCAGGAACCGTATGTGACGTTCTTTTCGATGCTCCTGGACGTATCATTTCCTACGCACAGAATGGCAAGCTGGTAGCATTAGATGATATGTTTACCGACGATTTCGTAAAAGATGTAGATAATGAAGCGCTGTTAAACGCTTGTAAGTCCGGCGACAGCTACTATATGTATCCGCTCAGTACCGCAGCATTCTTCATGGCAGTAAACAAGGGCGCTCTGGAAGAGGCCGGCGCTATGGACTGCATCAACCTGGAAGGCGACAGAACCTGGACCACCGAGCAGTTTGAGCAGATGATGCAGAAGCTGGCAGATGCAGGCTACATGGGCGCTACCGTATACTGCTCCGGTCAGGGCGGCGATCAGGGTATCCGTGCATTCGTATCCAACTTATACAGCAGTTCCGTAACCGATGACGCAGTTACCACCTACACCATCAACGATGAGGGCGGCGTTAAGGCGATGACCAAGATTAAAGAGTGGGTTGACAACGGTTTAATGTTAAATGGTTCCGCATACAACGGCGGCGAGGATGTTGACCAGTTCGTAGCAGGCAATACTGCATTTACCACTCTGTGGTCCCCAGGTCTGGCAAGCCAGAGAGCAGATACCTTAACCGAGAACGGTATCGAAGCAATCGCGCTTCCATTCCCATCGGATGACGGTGTTCCGGAATTAGAGTACCTGGTTAATGGATTCTGTGTATTTGATAACGGCGATGCTGCAAGAGCAGAGGCTTCCAAGAAGTTTATCGACTTCATCTGTAATGACGCAGAGTGGGGGCCAAAGGACGTAGTAAAGACCAACGTATTCCCGGTTCGTCAGTCTATGGGCGACTTATATCCTGGAAATGAGGATATGGCATTCTACGCTTCCTTAACCAAGTATTATTCTCCATACTACAATACCATTCCTGGTTTTGCAGAGATGAGAACCTACTGGTTCCCGATGCTGCAGGCAGTGATCAACGGTGATTCCGAGCCGAAGGCTGCACTGGATGATTTTGTAGCAAAAGCAAATCAGTCGATTGAAAACGCGAAGTAAAACCTTACATAAGTGTTTTCCTATAAGTAACCGATAAGCAGACTAATCTCCCCATATTACAAGCAGGTAGTATGGGGAGAAGTTTTTGAGACAGATTTTCACTTCTGCTTTTATCATGAAAAGGAGATTCGCTATGAAATCAAAAAAAATAAATAAAATCCGGATGCGGGAATCTCTGGTATCCTACGCATTCCTGGCGCCGGCACTGATTTTCTTCATTGTCTTTGTCCTTGTGCCGATGGGCATGGGCGTTGTTACCAGCTTCTTCCGTTATAACATGAAGGGCATGACATTTACCGGAATCAGCAATTATGTGACCATGTTCAAGGACCCGGTATGGCAGAAATCCCTGGTAAATACGCTGCTTCTGGTTGTCGGCTCGGTACCGATTACCGTATTCTTCGCTCTGTTCGTAGCAGCGCTTACCTATGAGAAAAATCCGGTAACCCGTTCCTTCTTCCGCTGCGTATTCTTCCTTCCGGTTGTAACCGGTACGGTTGCGGTAACTGTAGTGTGGAAATGGATTTACGACCCGTTAAACGGTATCTTAAACTGGATGTTAAAATCCATGAACATCATCGAGAAAAATATCATGTGGACCGGCGATAAGAAGTTCGCTCTGTGGGCAATCCTGATTATCCTGATTACCACCAGCGTAGGCCAGCCGATTATCCTTTACATCGCTTCCCTTGGAAACGTGCCGAAGGACTACATCGAGGCGGCAGAGGTAGACGGTGCCAATGACCTTCAGGTTTTCTGGAAAATCAAATGGCCAAGCCTTCTTCCGACCACCCTGTACATCGTGGTAATTACCACCATCAACTCCTTCCAGTGCTTCTCTCTGATTCAGCTGTTAACCTCCGGCGGACCAAACTACCGGACAACCACGATTATGTATTATCTGTATGAGACGGCATTTAAGAAGTTTGAATATGGATATGCCAATGCCATGGGCGTGATTCTGGCACTGATGATTGGTGCAATCAGTTTCGTTCAGTTTAAGGCATTAGGCAGCGACGTAGAATACTAGGAGGGGGGAAGAGCGATGAAAAAGAAAACAAAACCGTTGGATATTATAAGCATGATTTTACTGCTGATTTTGAGCATTATCTTCATTTTCCCGTTCTACTGGATTCTGACCGGTGCATTCAAATCACAGAAGGTTACGATAAAGCTTCCGCCGGAATGGTGGCCGATGAATCCGACTCTGGAGAACTTTACCAAGCTGTTCCAGAATCCGGCGCTGCAGTGGCTGATTAACAGTATTTTTATTTCGGCCCTGACCTTGATCATCATCTGCCTGACGGCCTCTATGGCTGGCTATGTTCTGGCAAAGAAGCGCTTCTACGGCGATAAGCTGTTATTCAGTATCTTCGTATTTGCTATGGCGCTTCCGAAGCAGGTTATCCTGGTTCCGCTGATGAAGCTGGTTTCTTTTATGGGAATCCATGATACCTCCTGGGCCATTATCCTTCCGCTGTGCGGCTGGCCGTTTGGTATCTTTTTAATGAAGCAGTTCAGCGAGAACGTGCCGACCGAGCTTTTGGAGGCAGCGAAGATTGACGGAAGCGGAGAGGTCCGCACCTTTACCAGCATCGTAATGCCGATTGTAAAACCGGGTTTAGGTGCGCTGGCAATCTTTACCTTTATCAATACCTGGAATGATTACTTCATGCAGTTGGTTATGTTAAACAGCCGTACCAAGCTGACCATCTCCTTAGGTGTGGCAACCCTGCAGCAGGAGTTCTCCACCAACTACGGTGTTATCATGGCCGGCGCAGCGCTGGCGGCCGTACCGATTGTAGCAGTATTCCTGATGTTCCAGAATTACTTTACACAGGGTATTACCATGGGCGCGGTAAAGGG
>JAUNPZ010000198.1 GCA_030536455.1 Lachnospiraceae bacterium
GGCGGTTTTCCTTTCTTTATTCTTCCCCCAAAGTATGCTATACTAAACCTATATGTGCCCGGCAGGGGACAAGACATTGTGAACGATAATTCGAAGGTACGGGAGCGTGGAGAGATGGAATTAAATAATGGATTGCAGATTGCCCAGAAACAAACCTTATCAGTGAACCAGGTACAGTCTTTAAATATCCTGGCATACACCAATCAGGAGCTGGAGGATTTCCTGATGAATGAATATCTGGAGAATCCGATGCTGGAAAATACGATGAATAAGGAAAATGAGATGATGACCGACATGGAAAAAATCTATGAGCGGGGAACCTCTTACAAGGACCAGTATCTGGACAATCCGGAGGAAGAAGAGCAGAAACGAAGCGATGTGAAGGCCAGGCCGGAGAATCAGATGAAGGATTATCTGCTCAGTCAGCTAAATCAGGGGGATTACTCCAGCGGGCAGTGGGAGATGATGGAATATCTGGTGGAATGTCTGGATGAAAAAGGATATTTTACTTATGACATCCGGGAGCTGGCGCGGGATTCCGGTTATGAGGAGGCGAAGCTGCGGGAGTGTCTGACCATTTTAAAGGAGCTGGAGCCCATCGGAATCTTTTCCGCGAATTTGGCGGAATGCCTGAAAAAGCAGCTTGAGGCGAAGGGACTGGAGGAAGAGCCGCTGTTCTGCCTGCTGGACCGGTATCTGCCGGAGCTGATGAATGGACAGATCGGAACCATTTCCAGAAAGCTGGGCGTGTCCACGGTGAAGATTAAGGAGTACATTCATCTGATTGGAAGTCTGAATCCAAGGCCGGTTATGGATATCCAGACCGAAGAAACCAGCTATGTGGTTCCGGATATTCTCGTCACCCGGCCGGGCGGCCAGTGGGAGGTGGCATTAAATGACCATTGGATGGGAGAATATAAATTCAACGATTATTATATGCGCATGATGGAGGAATCCCAGGACCCGGAGCTGCAGAATTATTTTAAGGAACGTCTGGAGCGTGCCAGATTCGTGGTGAACTGTGTGGAGCAGAGACGGAAAACCATCGTGCGGATTGCGGAGGCGGTTCTGAAGCTCCAGGAGGATTACTTTGAGGGCAGCGGAGAGCTGAAGCCGATGCAGATGGAAGATGTGGCGAATGCCCTGGGCATCCATGTGTCCACGGTAAGCCGCGCGGTAAAGGGCAAATATATCCAGTATAAAAAATCGGTGCTGTTAAAATCGCTGTTTACCGCAGCGGTGTCAGACTGCAGCCAGAGCGAGGGGGTATCCCCACAGCAGATTAAAGCCAGAATCCGGCAGCTGATTGAGGAGGAGGGAAAACGTCCCCTCAGCGACCAGAAGCTGGCAGAAAAGCTGGAGGCGGAGGGCATCCAGGTATCCAGAAGAGCGGTCGCCAAGTACCGGATTCAGATGAATATCCCGGATTCCAGGCAGCGGGGACTTCTGATTCCTTAGAGGAAAATGAAAAACCAGGAGCAGTCGAAGAAATCCATGGGAGCAAAGGAGCAGAGTGAATGAAGAAGCCGGAACCGATAAAGAAGCGGATTTCCGTAATTTCCCTGGACCCCAGGGCCGGAGAGTCTTACACCGGGGAAATCCGCAGCCTGTTTGAGGAATATGCGGAGATTACGACTTATAATGTGATGGATGGTTCGGCCATGGGGAGTCTTCCCAGGGCGGATTTGTTTGTGGTGTCCACGGATGCTTACGGCTCGGCGGAAGAGGTGGCCCGCCATGTCCCCATGGACTGCCAGACCATGGGGGTAGAGGTATCGTTTAAATGGAGCGAGCTTCGGAAGCTGAAGGAGATTCCGGATGGGACCAAGGTGCTGTTCGTCAATATGACCCAGACCATGGCAAGGGAGGCCATTGCCCAGCTCAATCAGTTTGGAATCAATCAGGTGCAGTTTATTCCATTTTATCCGGGAGCGGTGCTGGAGGATGAGGAGATACGGATGGCGGTGACGCCGGATGAGATGCGTTACGTTCCGGAGGGAATGGATACGGTAATCAACCTGGGGCAGCGCTGCTGCACCTCCGGCATGATGATTGAGATTGCGCTTCGTCTGGAGCTGGAGCAGCTTCTGGAAACTGAAAAATTCCAGAAGTATTTTCAGTCCGTGGCAACCAGCAATTACAGCTTTGACCAGATGTTTGCCCGCTCAATCCGGATGGAGAGCCAGTTCCACATTCTGATGGAGATTCTGAGCGAGGGCGTGGTAGGGGTCAATGAGAAAAATGAGATATTTGCCTGCAATCGACATGCGGAGGAGATTACCCGTGTCAGCGCTTCCTTCATTATGGGAAAGCGGGGGGACGAGGTGTTCCCCTATGCGGCATTTTCTCAGTGCCTTCAGGAGCGAAAGCGGATGCCGGCCAGAGTGCGGAAGGTAAATGGAGTGAATGTGAGCGTTGAGGTGGTGCCGGTTCTCCGTCAGGATCAGTGCATCGGTGCATTTGCCATCCTGCAGAAGTTTAATGATATGGAGGACCGGCAGAGCGAGCTGAGAAGCCAGCTCCTTCACAAGGGTCATTATGCCAAATATGACTTTGATGATGTGGTGGGAGAGTCAGAGGCCATCCTCCGGACGAAGGAGATTTTGAAGCGGATGGCGGCCAGTGAAAGTCCGGTGCTGCTGATTGGTGAAACCGGCACCGGAAAGGAGTTATTTGCTCATGCAGTTCACCGTGCTTCCAGGCGGAGCAGCGGGCCGTTTATCGCAATCAATGTGGCGGCATTTCCGGAAAATCTTCTGGAGAGTGAGCTGTTCGGATACGAGGAGGGCGCATTTACCGGAGCGAAAAAGGGCGGCCGTCCGGGTCTCCTGGAATTTGCCCATCAGGGAACCTTGTTTTTAGATGAGGTGGAGGGCATGAGCCAGATGCTGCAGGTAAAGCTTTTGCGGGTGCTTCAGGAACGGGAAATCATGCGGGTCGGCGGCAATAAGGTAATCAGCATTGACGTCCGGATTGTGGCGGCGACCAATGAATCTCTGGAGCAGAAGGTGGAGGAGGGAAGCTTCCGCCGCGACCTGTATTACCGTCTGAACACCCTGCCAATCGTGATTCCGCCGCTGGCAGAGCGAGGCGATGATATGTTTCTTCTGATTGCGCGCTTCCGGGACGAGCTGGGCGGAGACTTCGAACTGACGGAGCCGGTGCGGGAATTTTTAAAGAATTATGAGTGGCCGGGAAATATCCGGGAGCTTCGGAATGTGGTGGAGTATTTCATCTATACCGGACACAGGAAGATTTCGATGGAGGACCTGCCGCCGACGGTGCAGAAGCGGGAGATGGC
>JAUNPZ010000047.1 GCA_030536455.1 Lachnospiraceae bacterium
AAATGTCAACCGGTTTTTTCACTTTTTTTCATTCTTTTTGTTTTTTCGCGATTATTCCCATATTTTTTCAAATTCTACCGTCAGTTGGCCTGCCGGCTCCGGAGCGGCAGGACTGAAATCCGCATATCTACTGCTGGTCGATTGCCCATTCCGGCTATTTCCGATATAATAAAATTCAAGCAGGGAGCCATTCCCGGACAAATCGCAGCACAGGAGGTTATTATGTACGAAATGGACAAAGAACAATTCGGCTGCTTCTTGCAGCAGCTCCGCAAAGAGAAGGGATACACGCAGAAAGAGCTTGCCGCCAGATTATTTATCTCGGACAAGGCGGTGAGCAAATGGGAGCGAGGCTTAAGCCTGCCGGACCCCACTCTTCTGATTCCAATTTCCGAGATATTAGATGTCACCGTAACCGAACTGCTGAAAGGGCAGCGTTTGGAAAAGTCCCAGCCCCTGCAGATGGAAGAGGTGGAACGGCTGGTAACCGGCAGTCTGGAATTGTCCGCTGAAGAAGCAAAGATGCAGACTGCTGCCCGGAAAACATGGAAAATGGCCTTTCTTGGCAGTACCCTGCTCACCGGAGCGGAGCTTCTGCTACTCGTCCTGTTCCGGCAAACACTTTTATCCATTGCAAACCTGTGGATGGGCATCGGCATGGGAATATTCTTCGGCGCTTATTTCTGCTTTTTTGCAAAAGAAAAGCTCCCCCGATACTACGATGAGAATCCCATCAGTTCCTACAGCGATGGAATCTTCCGCATGAACCTGGCTGGAATGCGTTTTAATAACAGCAATTGGCCTCATATCTTAAAAGCTGGAAGACTCTGGCTGCTGATCAGCACGCCGCTGCTCCCCGCGGTTTACTGGATCCTTTCTTTTTGGGTTCCGGAACCATTGGCCGACACCATCGGCTTCGCGAATCTCCCGCTCCTCCTGGGGATGTTTATCCCCATGATTATCGCAGCAAAAAAATATGAATAGTTACAAGCGGACTATTTTAAAATCGGCAGACCGTTTTCCAAAAACCGAATGAAAACCGTCTGCCGACACGCTTCTACCACTCTTTTTTTATCTCCTCTTCCCGTACCCCATACTGCTTCATAAATTTTTTCAAATCTGAATCCTCTCGTATCACCATCAAATCCTCAAATTTTCCGGTTGCCTCATCTTTAAACCCCGCTACTTTTTCTCCGGTGCAGATGCTGGCCCGGATGACCGGAATTTTTCCGTTTTTGTCATACGATATCATTTTCGTCTTATGCCTTCCAAACATGTCGTGTCCCCCCTGCCTTTTCAGCCTTCTGCCACCGCTTTCAATGTGCCTGCCGGAAGCAGCTCTGCTGCCAATGTTGACCCCAGAATCAGCATCGCGCCGATTACCTGGAGAATGGTCATCTCTTCCTTCATCAAAACAGCCGACAGGATAATCGCCGTAATCGGGTCAATATAGCTGAATAACGCCACCGTCTGTCCGCGCAGATGGCGGATGGAGGAAAAATAAATCAGATAAGCAAAACCGGTATGCAGGATGCCCACCACAAGCAGCAGGATTCCCGTTTTGATATCCACGGAAAAAACTCCAAGTTCTTCCGTAAGAACTACATAGGGAAGCAGCACAGCAGAAGCGATGCCAAGCTGGGCTGCGGTGGATTCCATTGACGTAATATTCTTTAAAAACTTGTTTGTCACAATCACGCTGGCATACAGAACCGCCGCGCTGATTCCAAATAAAATCCCCCTGGTATTTTCCGGACCCGCCCCATGACTGCCAAAGACATCGGCCACCAGGACCATTCCCAGCAGAGAAAGGAGAATACTGGCCGCCTTTCCTTTTGTCAGCCTCTCCTTCAGCAGAAACGGCGACACCGCCACCACGAAAACCGGAGCCAGATAATAGCACAAGGTCGCCGTTGAAATAGTGGTATACCGGTACGCCTCAAACAGGCAAATCCAGTTAGCGCCGATGGCGCCTCCTGAGAAAAGCAGCAGCCAGAAATTCCGCTTCAGCGCCTCCCTCGAAATCCGGCATTTCATAATCCCCATAGCGGCCAGCAGCACCCCGGTTCCAATCATTCCCCGGACCAGCGCAATCTCGCTGGATGACAGCCGAATATTCCGAACAAAGAGGCCGATGCTGCCGAATATCAGCATTGCCGTTATGTTCTGCATCTTTGCTTTCATATGTGTTCTCCTTCGGTCGATTTTTAGTTTCTGGAGCATTTCTCCGCGTCAATCGCCAGTGTGACCATGAGGGCATACAGCGCATCTCCATCCTCTGTTACATCGATGGAATAGGTATCTGTAAAATTAAACAGCTCCTTGCTGATTACCGCCACGGTCCGTCCCGTCCCATCCACAATGGAATAGTCCCATTCCAGAAAATCCCCGGAAATCCTCCAGTCATTAAAGTCTATTGTATAGGAAGGTTTGAAAAATGTAAATTCCTTTGAGATATTTCCAAGGTATTGTTCTCCCGCATACATTGCAAATCTGGGCAGAAAGGTGAAAATCTCCTCCTTCACGGTTCCCACATGCCGGCCAAACCGGTCCAGGATATGCAGCTTGTGGCCCCAGCTCATCTTCCCCTCCACAGTAAATCGAACATTTCCCCCCTCATCATAAATATCATAGCTGTCCAGCCATGAAAAAAATCGCTGCCGGAATAATAATTTCATCGAATCTCCTCCATATCCGTTACACACCCTGCAAACAGCGGCATATTCTGCTCCGTGTCAAGAATCAGATAGAAAAACGGCCGGTCCAGATATACCTGCTTCGGTTCCTCCGGCTCAATCATTGCACTTTCCGTTTTCATCTCCACCGAAGTTACCGCTCCGGCCTTCGTGCCCCGTTCCGCCACCTCAATCTTTGTCTTATGAAGCACCTTACTGATAAACAGGTTCCCGTCTGCCGATTCTGCCATGGCAGAAAAATCTGCATTTTCCCGGTCGAATGCCTCCTTCATGCCCATACGCTTCAGGGAATCATTCAGCAGGATGCTGGACTCCACTGTAAACCTGGGAATTTTCGCGGAAACCGTCCAGGACTGCTGATTTTCAAGAAGCGACATCATCTTCTGTCCGTCCATGCGGCTCAGCAAAGCTCCCAGCTCCACACCCTCCTCCGGAAGCAGGGCCACGAACGCATACGCGCCGTTCTGATAGGGCTTGATAAACCCGGCGGCAGATTCCAGCTCTAAATACACCGATTCCATGGACCCCATAAATTCTGCGGCCTGCTCTCGGCCGTTCAACGCATGGAAGGAGCCTTCGTGAACCTGATTTTTTTCGTAAATCTCCGCCCATTCCCCGTCAAATGTCAGAGCATTTACCAGATACATCACCGCATCCTTCGGCGGCGCCTCCTCCAAAAGCTCCGAAATCATTCCGTTCGTCTCTTTTTTCACCCAAAGGTTGATGTCCTTTTTGGTACTGTCATCAAACGGTGCTTTCCATACTGCGGCGGCATAATCGCTCTGACAGGTCCGAAGGAACGCATCCTGAACGATTAACTGCTCCGAATCCTTTAACCAGATGGAATTCGCCAGATGAACCGGATTCGCCTCATCGTCAGAAAGGGCTTCCCTATAGTCCCGAAGATATTCATTCAGCATCCCGACCTCCATCGGAAGCACCTGCTCCATCTCCGCAAGAGTTTGATTTTTTGCGCCATTTGCCGTCATTCCCAGCGCAGAAATAATAGACAGCGGCGAAATCAGCACATTTTTCTCCTTGAAATTCTCACGGAGCAGTTCCAGCGAAATATCCATCATCGCTTCCTGGGCATCCACGCCCTCATAGGAAGGCTTCCGCTGGCCGGTATCCGCATCGTAAACCACCCGACTTACCAGCTTTCCGGTATCGTATTGGATTTTTGAATAGGAAATCTCCCGTTTCTCTGAATCATAAGCATGTTCATAAAGATACCGGACACCGTCCTCCACCTGTTCCACATTGCCCAGCCAGAACGGTGCATAGGCTGCAGGGCTGTCCGGATCCCATTTTCCCGCCTCTTCCATCAGCTTATTGGAAACCTCCACGGAAATCCCCTCATCACTGTGCACAGGATGCTCGAAATCTCCATAGTCACCAATTACTGCCTCCCGTTTTATGGACTTTAAATAACGTTCTGCGTAAGCCGTCTCCTGCCGTTTCAGTTCCTCCGTTGTTTCCCCGGCCGGAGACAGGCATTCCTTCCAGAGAGACTTCGGAAACATCTTCTGAATCGATTCCCCGTAATCTCCGCCGTCCAGCGGCTCCTGGTAATGCAGCAGCACATAGCTGCCGTCCGGATCCCCGGAAAATTCCATCACCACAGGAAGAACGCCGCTTCCTCCGTTTTTCACAAAGTTTCCATCCTGGAACTGATAAGCGCCATACATCGTCAGCGCGTACACCGTCACCCGCTTTCTGCCGTCAGCACCATTGCCCACTGTGTTTTCACTCTCTGTGTCTTCGGCCTCTGCTGCTTCCTCCTTCTGCTCCAGAATGATGTGGCCTTCTCCAAAGGCTTCATTCCCTCCAGGATAAATGTCCCGGTTATGCATAAGAATCGCCGCCGCAACGGCAGACTCCAGAGTCCGTTTTCTCGCCAGCGGCTGGCAGGATGTTTCAAATTCCTCCAGCTGAATCAGAAGATTTTTGAGGGCTTCCTCTGAGGATGCCTGTTCCTTGATATAGCCTCCGCCTCCATAACGTTTGAAGAAGTGGCTGTCCAGATAAAAATACTCCCGGTTCCCCGCATCATCCACCGGATAATCCCATGACACGGAAAATGCATTATCCACCAGACTCAGGAACACTACAGAAGCTTTTTCCATCGCTCCCCGGTCCGGCTCCTCTTTAAAATGAAGCGTCAAGCCATATGGCGGCAGCTCCGTCTGCAGCTCCATAGTACTGCTCTCTTCAATCTCATAAAGCGATTTCAAAAGCTGGATCAGCCGGCCATCCTGGGATGCGTTCCCGATATAGGCGCTTTTGGCCTCATATAATCCACTCACTTTTTCCGCAAAATCCGGCCGTTCCTGAATCGAAGGCTTAGCCGGGGCCGTCGCTGCCTCCGAAGGCGCTTCCGCTGCACCAGAAGCCGGGACCTCCGCCAGCGCTTCTCCGGATGACCCTTCTCCGTCCGCTCCCCCATACCAGCCGTCCCCAGACGCCTCGGCAGCTGAACCCGGCGTTTTCTCCGGCGAAGGAAATCCCCCTCCCTGTCCCCAGATAACAGCCGCAAGAACCAGCACAAGCCCCGCAGCCAGCCAGATTTTCCATGTTTTTCGAAAAAAATCAATCACGAGTTGATATCTGTTTTCTTTTTTGTCCATATTCTTTCCCCTCTGCCCGCAACTTCCCGTTTTCCCACAGACCACACTGAATGGCGTAGTCCAGGCCAATGATTCTAACTCAAGTTTACTATAATCTGCCAGGAAATGCTTTAACTTTTTCTCATGATTTTCTTACAACATTCCGACTGCTGCAAAATTCCCATAAAAACGCAAAAAATCCCCAAAACTCTGCATCACACAGAATTTTGGGGATTCGAATTTCGTAAGTGTTAAAATTACTTTAAGGTAATCTTAGCGCCTTCAGCCTCTAACTTGGTCTTGATGCCTTCAGCCTCTTCCTTGGAAGCGCCAGCCTTAACAACCTTAGGAGCGCCGTCTACAACGTCCTTAGCTTCCTTTAAGCCTAAACCGGTTACTTCACGAACAACCTTGATAACCTTAACCTTGTTTGGACCAACCTCGGTTAACTCTACGTCAAACTCGGTCTTCTCCTCTGCTGCCTCTGCTGGGCCAGCTGCTGCTACAACAACACCTGCTGCTGCAGATACACCAAACTCTTCTTCACATGCTTTTACTAAATCATTTAACTCTAATACGGATAATTCCTTGATAGCTTCGATAAACTCAGCGGTAGTTAACTTTGCCATTTTAATTTCCTCCTGTTTGAAATTTATTTTCGATATTTGTTTTCTTTAAAAGACGAGACAATTATGCCTCAGCGCCCTTGCTCTCAGCAATCTGATTAAGCACACGAGCGAAGTTGGTAATTGGGGACTGGATGCTGCCCAGTAACTTGCCAAGAAGTTCTTCTCTGGATGGGATGGTTGCGATAACCTGGATTCCCTTAGCATCGTAGTAGGTTCCCTCTACAACACCTGCCTTTAACTCCAGCTTGTCAGCAGTCTTAGCGAACTTTGCTAATACTCTTGCTGGTGCAGTTGCATCGGTCTTGGATACAGCTAAACCAGTTGGGCCTTCAAGGTCTGGGTCCAGTGCTGCAAATGCAGTACCTTCAGCGGCACGCTTGATTAAAGTGTTCTTATATACCTTGTAAGAAACACCTGCTTCTCTTAACTGTTTTCTCAGAACGGTATCCTGTTCAACAGTTAAACCACGGTAATCTACGATTACTGCGGAAGCTGCGCCGTCAAATAATGCAGCGATCTCATCAACGATAGGCTGCTTTAACTCAACTTTTGCCATGATTCTTTACCTCCTATTTTATTTGGAGACTGCGAAAAAGAAAACCTCTCCGACACGAGGACAGAGAGGCTTCACAAAATTCTCTTATGAGTTTTTGTACATTCCTCGGCAGGCGGTAACACCTTATGCCTTGCGGCACCTGCTGTCTTCGGCAGTCAATACTGATATACTATATCACATTATCTATTTCATGTCAACCATAAAATCAGACTTTGCCTGCGAAATTTCAGTGACAGGAAAACAGGTTTCCCATCCGCCTTCCTCTCGCCCCCAAAGCACACTAGTTGGTCAGCTTAGCTACATTCAGCTTAACGCCAGGACCCATGGTAGAGGTCATGGTTACGCTCTTTAAGTAAGCGCCCTTAACAGTGCTTGGCTTAGCCTTCATGATTGCATCCATAAGCGTCTGGAAGTTGTCCGCTAACTGCTCCTGAGTGAAAGAAGCCTTACCTACTGGAACATGCACAATGTTGTTCTTATCAAGTCTGTACTCAATCTTACCAGCTTTGATCTCGTTGATAGCCTTGGTAACGTCCATGGTTACGGTACCAGCCTTCGGGTTTGGCATTAAGCCCTTCGGACCTAACACACGGCCCAGACGGCCAACTACACCCATCATGTCAGGAGTAGCAACAACTACGTCGAAATCTAACCAGCCTTCGTTCTGGATCTTCGGAATTAATTCCTCTGCTCCTACGAAATCTGCACCTGCTGCCTGAGCCTCGTCAGCCTTTGGTCCCTTAGCAAATACTAAGATACGAACGGTCTTACCGGTTCCGTGAGGCAGAACAACTGCGCCACGAATCTGCTGCTCAGCGTGACGTCCGTCACAGCCGGTACGAATATGAACTTCAACAGTTTCATCAAATTTAGCGGAAGCATTGCTCTTTACTAATGCGATCGCATCTGCGGTATCATACTGAACCGCACGATCTACAGTCTTCGCTGCTTCTGCGTATCTTTTTCCTCTTTTCATTATAAATAACCTCCTAGTGGTATTGTCGGGGATTGTCCCTCCCACGTTTCCTTGTTCATCATCAGCTCACGCTGCAAATATTTACGATAGATATTCCCTCAGGAATTACTCCTCTACGGTGATACCCATACTTCTTGCGGTACCAGCAACCATGCTCATAGCAGCCTCTACGGAAGCAGCGTTTAAGTCTGGCATCTTTAATTCTGCAATCTTCTGCAGCTCAGCCTTGCTGATGGTAGCTACCTTGGTCTTGTTCGGAACTGCAGAACCGGATTTCAGTTTGCAGGCCTTCTTTAACAGAACAGCAGCTGGTGGAGTCTTGGTAATGAAGCTGAAGCTTCTATCTGCATAAACAGTGATTACAACCGGGATGATTAAATCGCCCTGATCCGCTGTTCTTGCGTTGAATTCCTTGGTGAACTGTACAATGTTAACACCATGCTGACCCAGAGCCGGACCAACTGGCGGTGCTGGTGTTGCCTTACCAGCAGGAATCTGTAATTTGATATAACCTGTTACTTTCTTTGCCATTTTAGGCACCTCCTAAATTATGTGGTATTGTCGGGGATTTCCCTCCCACCAGCTCTTCTTCCAATTGCTTTCAAATGGAACAAAAGCCGATTCCATGTTACATGGCCCGCAGGCCTGAGTGAAAAGATTTACATCTTCTTTACTTCATTGAAGTTCAATTCGACCGGAGTCTCCCGGCCAAACATCTCTACGCTGATGGTCACGGATTTCTTCGCTTCGTTGATGGACTTGATAGCACCAACGGTATCCTTCCATGCCCCGGCGGTTACGGTAATCATATCGCCAACCTCGAAATCGACGACTAAATCCGGCTCTGCCATCTCCTGGAATCCGAGAGCTTCCATCTCTTCCTCGCTTAACGGAGTCGGCTCAGAACCCGGACCTACGAAACCGGTCACGCCTCTGGTGTTCCGAACCACATACCAGGTATCCTGATTCATCACCATCTTTACCAGCACATAGCCTGGGAACATCTTTTTGTCTGCCTGCTTCTCCAAGCCGTTCTTCAGCTCGGTCACAGCCAGCATCGGCACGGACACCTCCAGAATCTGGTCCTGCAGGTTCCGGTTTTCAATGGTCTTTTCAAGGTCAACTTTTACCTTGTTTTCATAGCCTGAGTAGGTATGCACTACATACCAGTTCGCTTCTGACATATCTTCACCTTTGCCCTTATTACTTAGATTAAATGATAAGATTGATACCAAACTTGAAAATCATGTCTAAAACACCGATTAAAGCACCCAGCACAAGAGACACCGCTAAGACGGCGATTGTCTGCTTGGTCACGGTATCCTTATCCGGCCAGACTATTTTTCTGAATTCAGCCTTAAAGCCTTTCCAGAAATTCTTCTTGGAACCCTTCTCGGTACTCATATCTGCCATCGTTTCACATCCTTTACTTAAAGCAGCAATATCTTATCCGATATTACTTGGTTTCTTTGTGCAAAGTATGTGTCTTGCAGAATCTGCAGTACTTCTTGGTTTCCATTCTGTCAGGATGAGTTTTCTTATCCTTAGTCATGTTGTAATTGCGTTGCTTACATGTTGTACATGCCAGTGTAATTTTCGTGCGCACGACTTCCACCTCCACTTAAATTATCGTTGTTGTCGGCCTCCTTTTTATTTTGGGCATAAAAAAAAGACCTTGGTTCTTCCATTCGCCCGTCTACTATACCATATCTTTTTTCATTCGTCAATCTTTTTCTTCGAATTTCCGCGATGACCGCGATGAGTTCCTGCTATGCGTTTCTTCTATGACTGCGGCAGCCGGCTGCTGCGCATAACTGCTTCAGTCAGCAAGCATGCGCCGTAAAGCAGCCGGGCAGAAGCAGGAGGAGCCGGAAGGCCCATCCCTGCTTCTGCCCGGCGTACTCTCCCCGCGTTCCCCTGCCGATTCCTACATGCGGAAGAACACAGCCAGCAGATACCCCAGCGTCAGGCACAGTCCGGCGGTGAAGAGAAGGAGGCCGAAGGAAAAGCTCTCCTCCACCAGCTGTCCGACCCGCAGGAATATCTCTTCTTTCTGCATCAGCGCCGGAATCCGGGAAGCCGGCTTCTCTCTGCCGCTCCGTTTTCCGCCCTTTAAGCGGAACCAGGCCAGATTCCAGCCGTCCAGAAATCTTCCAAGGGTCTGGGCGGCGCGGTCCTCCTCCCGCCGGAAGACCGGCTCCCTTAACTGCCGGTGGGTGGTTGCGCGTGCAAGGCGGATCAGGCCGTCTGCCAGAGAATCCATCAGGCGGCAGCCTGCCGCCGATACCGCCAGGAACACCTTCACGGTTACCGGCACCAGATAACGGTCCGCAAGGCTGCATACCGCCCCGCATACATTGGGAAGACCGGTCTGAAGCACCGGGCGGTAAAGCATATTTTCCAGGTCCAGCCATTTTGGCCAGACATCGACATAGCGGTTTTCCTTCATCAGGAATCTTCGGATTCCCGCAAAGTATATGAGCAGACCGATTCCTAAGGAAATCAGGCTTCCCTTAAGATTTACCAAGCTGAAGTAGACCACCGGATGTTCCATGCCCTCCGCCAGGAAAAAGCCCTGTCCCAGGTCAGCCAGCCGGTCCATAACCACAGACGGGGCTGCGCCGCCAATCAGAATCAGCAACGCCGGAATCAGCAGCACGGCTGCACTGGATTTTTTCATGTCACAGCCGGACATGGCATCGAACTCAGCCTGACGGTCAGGATGCTTTTCCACAAACACCGCCACGAACAGCTTCAGCATATACGCCGCTGTCATACCGCCGGACAGCAGGAAAATCCACTCTGCCGCCTTCCAGAAGCCCGGACTCTGAATCCATGCCTGCAGGACATTCAAAGCTCCGGATGCCCTCCGGGCCGCTCCCATGACCGCTGCACCAGCCGCTTCCATGCCAAGGCCGGCTGCGGTCCCTTCTCCCATCTCCATCAGAAGCATCTGGTATTCCACAATGCTTTCATGAAGCAGGGTCTTGCTCACATAACCGCTCCAGAGCGGAACGCCTGTGATGCCCAGCGCTCCCATCAGGAAGCAGAATTTTAAAACCGGCTTATTTCTTCCAAAACCGCGGATATCATTCAAATCCAGCTGATGAAGATTCATATACACCGCTCCGGCGCACAGAAACAGCACCAGCTTGAACATAGAATGATTCACCATATGTAGAAAGGCACCCCTGGCTGCCATAGACGGATTTTCCCCGGCCGCTCCAAGCAGGCCGTACATCCCGATTCCCACCAGGATAAAACCAATCTGGGAAACGGAGGAGCAGGCCAAAGTCCGCTTTAAGTTCACCGAAAACAGGGCCAAAAATGCGCCCAAAAACATGGTTATGATTCCAAGCACCGCAATCAGGAGTCCCCAGTACCGGTCCGCGCCGAATATCCGGCAGGACACCACGATGATGCCGAAGATTCCGGTCTTGGTCAGGATGCCGGACAGCAGGGCGCTGGCCGGAGCCGGAGCCACCGGATGGGCTTTCGGAAGCCAGATATGCAGGGGGAAGCATCCCGCCTTCGCTCCGAATCCAAACAGCAGCAGGCCGCCTGCCACATAGAGCAGGCCCTTCTCCTTCACCTCAGAAGCCGCCTGGCAGAGCTGGCTCATTTCCAGAGTTCCAAGCTGATGATACAGCAGGAACAAGCCCATCAGCATCACCATACCGCCGATCACCGCCACCGCCAGATAGGTTTCCGCCGCCCGCAGGGATTCCTTTTTCTCGTCGAATGCCACCCACACATAGGAAGTGAAGGACATGATTTCAAAAAAGATAAATGTGGTATATAAATCTGCCGATAAGAACACGCCGGCTGTCGCCAGAAAGGTCAGCCAGAAAAACAGATAGTACCGGCTGCGCTTCTCATAATGCGCCATATACTCACCTGAGAACACGCCGCTGACCGCCCACATAAGCACCGCAATCAACGTGTACGCCAGCCGGAAGCCATCCAGCTCCAGATGCAGCCCGAAGCCGCAGAAGGCCGGTATCGTAAATGTTCCATACTCCATTCCCGTCATCCGGCCGCACCTCCTATCTCTGTTAAAAATGCCATCAGCGGCTGGGAATGCACGCCGAAGCCGATGATAATCACCGAGAAGATCAAAAGAGGAACCAGCATCATCCAGTTGGGGTCACAGGCTGCCGTCTCTGCTTTTTTCATCTTCTCTTCTTTTCCGTTCCCATTTTCATTTATTTCCCGAATCAGCTTTGGAAAATACGCACGCACCAGCACGGTCAGCATATAGACAGCCGTCATCAGCGCCGAATACAAAAGCACCGCCACCGCGCCGAAGGGCAGAAACCTCCAGATGCCTGGACCGGCCGCGGCCGTCATACCGGAAACGGCTGCTCCCATCCCCAGTCCGGCTGCCTCCATTCCGCATGTAAATCCGGCCCGCGCAATATTCCATTTGCTGATAAACCCGGCAAACATCGGAATTCCAATCAGGGACAGGCTGGCGATGGTCAGACAGCCGAAGGTCACCGGCATCCGTTTTCCCAGACCGTCCAGTTCATAGATATACTGCTTTCCAGTCTGGTGCATCACTGCGCCGGCGCAGAAGAAGGAACCGATTTTCATAAATCCGTGGAATACCATATGGCTCAGCGCCGCCACAAGACCCAGGGGGCTCATCATGGACGCGCCAAGCAGGATATAGGACAGGTTGCTGATGGTGGAATAGGCCAGGCGCCGTTTCCAGTGCGCCTCCCGTACCGCCATGGTGGAGCCGTACACGATGCTGACCATCGCCGCCCCCATCATCACCCATTGGGCCCAGCTTCCTCTTAAAAACTCCGTGCCGAAGCTGTAATAGGTCAGGCGGAGCACCGCAAAGGCGCCGGACTTTACTACCGCCACGGCATGCAGCAGAGCCGTCACCGGAGTCGGCGCTACCGTCGCCCTCGGAAGCCACCCATGGCAGGGAAACAGGGCTGCCTTTACGCCAAATCCGAAAAATGCCAGCAGAAATACCAGATACAAAGTATTTTTTCCGGCTTCGGCCGCCTGCAGATCCAGCACGCCGCCGGGCATAAATTCCGTGGTTCCCGTTGCCGAAAAGCTCAGGACAAACACCAGGCCGATAAACGCGAAGGCTGCTCCGCCGATGGAGTAATAAAGATACTTCCGGCTTGCCTGCCGGGCCTCTCTGGTCATGGGGTACAGCACCAGAGGGAACGTAACCAGCGTCAGCAGCTCGTAAAACAGATACATGGTAATCAGATTTCCGGCCATGGCGATTCCGGCCGTCACTCCGTAGGTCATCAGGTAATAGGCGAAAAAGGTAGACTTTCTCTCCTCCTCCTTCATATATTCAAAGGAATACAGCACCGCCAGCGGCCATAAAAAACCAATCAGTCCGGCAAATACCCGGCCCATGCCATCCAGACGGAACATCACCTTTAAATTTCCAAACAGATGGAACAGCACCAGACTGTCCCCCTCCCCGGCTCCAAATATCAGCCAGCCGAGAATCAGGCTGTTTAACACAGTCAGACCTTCCACCCAGAATTCCAGCTTCCGTTCCGCAACGGCGTTCCTCTGCCCTGCAAAGAGAATGGCCACGCCTCCTATGATAGGAAGAAGGGCCGGCACACATAATAACATTCTGCTCATTCCTTCTCCTCCATCATATCACTGCTCCGGCAATGCCTTCCAGCATCCTGAGCAGCGGCCCCGGAAAGCAGCCAAACAGCAGGGTTGCCGCCGCCATCAGCGCCACCGGCACAAGCATCACCAGAGACGGCTCTTTTCCAATCAATCTTCGCGCCGCTATCTCATGTTCATCAAAATCCGCACCCGGAAAGAAGCCCTGGATGGTAAGCGGGAGCAGGTATCCTGCCGTCAGCAGCGCGCTGAGCAGCAGCACCACCGGCCCCATCCAGGACCAGACGCCGGTGCCGGAGGACAATGCCCCCTGAGCCAGATACCATTTGCTGATAAAACCGCTGAGCGGCGGGATTCCCACCAGTCCGAGCGATACCGCCGTATAGCAGACCAGCATCTTCGGCATAATCCGTCCCAGCCCTCTCATCTGCTCCACTCTCGTCCATCCGGTGGTAAAAATCACAGCTCCGGCCGCCAGGAACAGGGCATTTTTAATCAAAGAATGAAAGACCACATGAGCCAGCGCACCCACAAAGCCCGTTGGCTCCAGAAGGCTTAATCCAAACAGGATATACGATACCTGGCTGACCGTGGAGTAGGCCAGACGTTTTTTCAAAACCGGCTCCTTGTAGGCCAGCATGGAGCCCATGAAAACCGTTGCAAGGGAAAGCGCCATCCAGCCGGTCTGCACCCAGGTGCCGCGAATCACATCCGGACCCACAATGTAGTAGATCACCCGGATAATGGCCAGGACGCCGGACTTGGTAATCACGCCGGAAAGCACGGCGCTGGCCGGAGCCGGCGCTACCGGATGCGCGGTCGGAAGCCAGCCGTGCAGGGGAAACATGCCCGCCTTCGTGCCAAATCCCACCAGCATACAGAAAATGGCCGTCAGAAACACACCTTCCCTTCCGGCAAGAAGCGATTGATTCAGCACGCCGCCCGGCGTGAAGGTTAAGCCGGAGCTGACCGTTGTCAGGAAAAAGATTCCGAATAAGGCAAGGAACGCACCTGCCACCGAATAAAACAGGTATTTTAACCCCGCCATCACTGCCTCCTTCGTCCGCTCATGAAGAACCAGCGGCAGAGAGGTCAGGGTCATCAGCTCATAAAAGACATAAAAGGTAATCAGATTGGCCGAAAAATCCAGGCCGATCAGCACACCCAGAACCACCAGATACCAGCCGAAGAACTGGCTTTCCTGCTTTTCATGGGTCATATACGAAAAGGAATAAATCCCCACCAGCAGCCACATGGCCGCCGTCAGTCCGGCAAACAGCACCGAAATACCATCGGCCCGGAACACCACTGCCGTGTCAGCCGTAAGCTGCCACAGAGTAAGGCTGCCGTCTCCGCTCAGCAAAGCCAGAACCGTCAGGACAGCTCCGGCCGCCAGCGAAGCCAGCACCACGCCGGTTAAACTCCTTCGATTGGTCCGGAACCCCTTTCCTGTCAGTACCAGAATCCCCATAAAAATCGGGAACAGCACCGGCAGGAGCAACATTACATTTCCTTCCATACTTTCCTCCTTGTTTCTTACAATAAACGTATATCCGTTTAATCAAACATGGCCAGGCCGTCTGCAATCGCTTTTACAATCGGCTGGGAACCCAGTCCAAGAATCAGATTCAGCAGAATAAAACAGGCAACCGCGCCCCGCAGCATCCAGGGACTTCGGGAAACCTCCGTTTCCGCCGGCTCCGTCCGCTTCGTATACAGCGTAATCACCAGACGCAGGAAATAGACGGCATTTAACACCGTACTGACCGCTAATCCAATCAGAGTCAGCATCATCTTATGCGGACTCTGAAGGGCCGAGGTAGCAAACAGCAGCTTGGAGATAAAGCCCGACAGCATCGGAAAGCCCACCATGGACAGCGCACCCACTGCAAATCCAATCCCGGCAAGAGGATTCCGGTATCCGGCTCCCCGCAGGCTCTTATAGTCCTTCTTCCCGCCGGAAACCTCGTAAAGCCCTGCCGCGCTGATGAACAGAAGCGCCTTTGTGGCCGAGTGGGTAAACATATGGAAAACCGCCGCCACCATTCCCGCCTGGGTTCCAAGACCGATTCCCATGTAGATATATCCAATCTGTGCCACCGAGGAATACGCGATCATCCTTCTGGTGTCTTTTTCCAGAATCGCATGGACGGAGCCCATAATCATTCCGGCCAGACCGAACAGGAACAGCACGTTTACAATGCGGCTGGCAATCACCGTCTCCCGCCCCAGCACCCGGTAAAATATCTTAATCAGAAGGAAAATATATCCTTTTGACACCAGGCCGGACAACATGGCGCTGGCTGCCGGAGTCGCATATCCGTAGGTATCCGGAATCCAGGCATGGAATGGGTAAAGACCGCTCTTGATAGCAAGACCTACACTGATTACCGCAAGAATCACCAGCATGGGAATCTCGTAGCTTCCGCTGGCCTCGATCACCGCCACCGTTTCCTTCGCAGGGCTCATCAGCAGATGTCCCGTCACATCATAAAGCAGGGACAGGCCGATTAAAAACAGACCGGAGCCGAGCTGGCTCATAATCATGTACCGGATCGCCGCCGTAAAGCTGTGCCCCTTCTGCCGGATCATAATCAGGCCGCAGCCGGCGATGGTATTAATCTCCACAAACACATAGGCCGTAAACAAGTCATTGGTATAAATCAGCGCCAGAAGGGAGCTTAACATCAGGTCCACCAGGATAAAAAACTGATTGATTTTTCCATTCTCCACATCCAGGAAAATGCGCCGCATTCCGCCGATTACCGAAAGCAGCATGACCACGCCGAAAATCAGAGCCGTCAGCCCCTCCAGCACACCGGCACGGATTTCATTGCCCCAGGGAGCCGGGAAATGTCCCATCATATAGGTATAACTCTCTCCCGTGCCGAGGCAGAACCAGAGCACGGCCCCGGACATCACCGTAGTGACCGCAATCGCCCCCAGGCTCACATTCCGGGCCTGCTTTCCATTCAGCACGGAGGACAGGATGCCGGAAAACATGGCGATTATAATGGAAAAGAAAGGGAAGTTCTGCACAAAGCTCATGTCCGCTCCTCCTTTTTCACCTTCATCACGATTTCATCCAAATCCAGCGAATGGTACCGCTCATACAGCCGGATGGTCAGAGCCAGCATCAAAGCCGTGGTGCTGACCGACACCACAATTCCCGTCAGAACCAGGCCGCTGGGAACCGGGTTGATGTAGGCCGATGCTTCCTGGATTCCATCCGTCACAATCGGCACCATCCTCCCATGGATATAGCCCTTGGCTGCCAGGAACAGATAAACTGCCGTATCCATGATATTCATTCCCATAATCTTTTTAATCAGGTTCCGGTGAAGGAGCAGCATGGTAAAGCCAATGCCGAACAGAATCACCGACGCCGTTTCTTCTATATTAGTAAACAGATGAGCCGCCATCACAGGTCCCCCTTCCGGAACAGGGTGTAAAATGCATACATCGTGCATGCCACCACCATTCCCACACAAATATTTAAGGGCAGAATCAGACCGCTGCTAAGAATCGCTCCCGGCGTTCCCAGAGGGATTCCGCTCTCCAGATGATTGGCTCCGGTAAAGAACGAGTAGCTCTTTGCCAGACAGTAGAAGGTCAGCGCGCTGACCGTAATCCGCCGGTAGGTCTTCTCCGTAAAGAACCGCTCCGTCTTCTGAAAACCGAACGCATTCAGATAGAGAATCATGCCAGAGCCGATGACCGCTCCGCCGGAAAAGCCGCCGCCCGGCGACAGATGACCGTTCAGCACGATATAAACGCCGAACAGCAGAATCAGCGGAACCAGCACACAGGCGCATTTTTGAAGAATGATATCATTCTTCGGCTCGAAAAGCCGGTCATTGGCCTCTGCCAGCCGCTTCCGGGTCCGGTCGTCCTGACAGTTCCGGTCGATTTTTAACAGCACCATCACACAGCAGGAGGCAATGAACAGCACACAGGATTCGCCAAAGGTATCAAACGCGCGGTAATCCAGAATCATGCCGGTTACCATGTTCACCGCTCCCGTCTCCTTTAATCCCTGCTCGATATACCGGGCAGATACCTCATTATTATCCGGATTTCCCGCATTGCCAAACTCCGGAAGATAGGCCACCGTCCAGAGAAGCACAAAGATGATGCTGCAGCATAAAAGCACGGACATGACCTGATAAAACTTCCGGTAAAGAAGAAGGCCCTTTGTTTCTTCTCCGGCCAGAATTTTCTTTTCTTCTCCATCAAAACCCGATTCCGGTATTCCATCCATTTTCTCTGGTGTTCCAGCCGTTCCTTCCGGTTCCGGCAGCTTCACCGTCTCCATCCCGTCTGCCAGGAAATCCACCTCGCCGTCCACCCAGCGCTTAAACTTCAGCCACCGGCTGTTCTCATAGTTATCCTTCCTTCTGCTCATCCCGGTCCTCCTTTCGGATTGCCTTGATCTTTTTCAGCGTCACAAAGAACAGGATACTGGTCACACCGGCTCCCACCGCCGCTTCCGTAATCGCCAGGTCCGGAGACTGCAGGAGTACCCAGATGACGCACATGATCAGGCTGTAGGACATAAAGATGATGATGGAGGTCAGCAGGTCCTTCGTAAACGCAACCGAAACGGCGCAGACAATCAGGCAAATCAGCAGTACGATTTCAAACCCTTTCATCGTCCTCCTCCTTCCCCCGATTTTCGTGAAGCTCCTTATGAATCACCTGGATTTCCCCCAGACTTTCATCGGTCATCGCCTCCAGACGGCTGATCATATGGCCGGACACCGGACTCGCCATCCAGAAAAACAGGATGACCAGAAACAGCTTCAGCGAATCCATGGAAAATCCTCTCACCAGAATCAGTCCCAGAAACACAAACAAAATTCCCAGCGTATCCCCCATGGCCGCCGCATGCATCCGGTTCAGCGCCTTTTTAAACCGGTTCACCCCAAATACGGCAAGAATCATAAATACAATCCCAATCACGAAGCAGACTGCGGCTGCTCCGAACCTGTACCACTCCCAGCTCATATCTCTTCCTCCGTTCTCTCCGCCTGCGGCTCCACATTATCCTCGATGGCTTCCATATCGGCCTTCCTGCTTTTTTTCTGCAGATACACGCCGGTATATACTTTACACAAAACCACCACGCCCAGGAAACTGATCATGGCATAAATCAGACAGATGTCCACCAGATAATTTTCATCCAGATACACCGAAAGAATGGCAATTATGGTGATAATCATGGTTCCCACCATATTGACCGCGATAATCCGGTCGGCTGTCCCCGGTCCCAGGACCGAGCGGATGACACTGAAAATAACCAGCACAGCCAGCACAAGCACGGCTCCGGCAAAAAGCATGTGGTAAGCGTTCTGAATCATTTCCATCTCTCTTCCTCCGCTTCCATTTTTTCAAGCAGCTCCACAAACACGGATTCCTCCATGCCCTCTGCCAGTTCCCGGTCCAGACAATGGACGCAGAACCGGTTTCCCTCCACGGAAACCGTTATGGTTCCCGGCGTCAGCGTAATGGAGTCTGCCAGCATCACCCTGGCCAGACCGGTCCGGAGCTCCGTATCAAAGTACACCAGCGCCGGTTCCGGCTGAAGCTCCGGTGAGGTGATGATTTTCAGCACACATACATTGGCCTTCACAATCTCCTTCACCAGCACCCAGAAATACTGCACCAGAAGCGGAAACAGCTTCAGCAGCAACAGCTCCTTTTTCAGGCTGTAATCCATAAACCGGCAGACAAAATAAAAGAGTGCAGCAGAAACAGCAGCCCCGATGACGCAGATTTCCACCGTCACCCTGCCATTTAAAATCAGCCACACCAAGAAAAGCAGAATTAACATATGCCTCCCCCTCTCAACCGCTATTTTTTCGAACCACATTCCTACCCTTTCCGATTCGAAAATCACTCTATATTATACCTCAGCATGCCTTGCGAAGCAACTGAATTTACGCGTCCCCGGAGGGGATACCGCAGCTCATCTTACGAAGCAACTAAATTCACGCGTCCCCTCACTTTCCGAACAAAAACAGGCCATAGAATCCGGCGATTTTTCCGGTTTTCTATGACCTGTTTTCTATCCTGTTTTTTTATGCTGCTTTTTTCTATCCTGCCGTCTGACTGTTTTCCGATTCTTTGCCGCTTCGGATTACATCAGAGACTCATATAAAGCCTTAATCTCCTCAACGGAGGTATCTCTTGGGTTGCCTGGACGGCATGCATCTGCAAATGCAGACTCAGATAAGAACTGAACATCCTCAGGCTTTACGATTGCCTTTAAGTCAGCCGGAATGCCTACATCCTCAGACAGCTTCTTTACTGCGTCGATTGCGGCCTTGCGGTACTCTTCCTGGGTCATGTTCTCGGTTCCCTCTACGCCCATCGCCTGTGCGATGTATTTGTACTTGTCACCGGTTGCAGGTGCATTGTACTCCATAACGGTTGGCAGGATGATTGCATTGGCAACACCATGAGGGGTATCATATAATGCGCCCAGAGGATGAGCCATGGAATGCACGATGCCTAAGCCTACGTTGGAGAAGCCCATACCTGCCACATACTGGCCGAGAGCCATCTGGGTACGTCCTTCCGGAGTATTATTTACCGCATCACGCAGGGACTTTGCGATGATTTCGATTGCCTTTAAGTGGAACATATCGGTCATCTCCCATGCGCCCTTGGTGATGTAGCCTTCGATTGCGTGGGTTAATGCATCCATACCGGTTGCAGCGGTTAAGCCCTTTGGCATAGAGGACATCATATCCGGGTCAACTACAGCAACAACCGGAATATCATGAACGTCTACACAAACCATCTTGCGGTTCTTCTCTGCATCCGTAATTACATAGTTGATGGTAACCTCTGCTGCAGTACCAGCGGTGGTTGGAACCGCGATAATCGGAACACATTTGTTCTTGGTTGGAGCTACGCCCTCTAAGCTTCTTACATCTGCAAACTCCGGATTTGCCACGATGATGCCGATTGCCTTTGCGGTATCCATGGAGGAGCCGCCGCCGATTGCTACCAGATAGTCCGCGCCGGAAGCCTTAAATGCCTCTACACCGGTCTGTACGTTCTCGATGGTTGGGTTTGGCTTGATGTTGGAATAAATCTCGTAAGCTAAACCAGCCTCATCTAATACATCGGTAACCTTCTTGGTTACATTAAACTTAATTAAGTCCGGGTCCGAGCATACGAATGCTTTCTTGAATCCTCTTGCGATAGCCTCAGTTGCAATCTCCTTGATTGCGCCGGAGCCGTGATAGGAAGTTTCGTTTAATACGATTCTGTTTGCCATGGTAATCTTCTCCTTTTTATGTACCTTTTCAGGTTGGTTTTTAAGACCGGTACACGCAAAAATACCCTGCGGTACGCTGTGTCTTTCAGTTCCTTTTCATTTCGTTAATATTATAACAAATCCATGGTGCAAAAGTAAGTTACAAAGAACCTTATCTGTCACTTTCCACATATTTTTTTGTTCCGCTCGGAAACCGCCGATGAAGTGGCAGCCCCCTCTCACACCAGTCCCAGCTTCCGAAATGTCCTTCCCAGCAGCTCCGGCATCGCCTGCACCAACGAATTCGCCATCTCCTCCGGCGTCGTCTTCATCCCGTTCAGTACCCATTTCACCGTCATGTACACCGACCCCCGGCAGTACATCTCCAGCAGAAAACGCATCTCCTCATCCGGCAGCCGCCCGGTTTTTTCCATCATCTTATCCAGATAAAACTGAAGAATCAAGTCAAAATCATGTTCCTTTAACGAGTTGCGGTCATCCGAGCGGAACGCCTCCGCAAAGAACACCCGCTCCTGCCGGATAAAATGGAATTTCTTTACCAGCCCCTCATAAACCGTGGCGCCCTGCCCCATCTGGGCGAAGGACTCCAGCACCAGCTTATCAAAATACCAGTTAATCAAATCATATTTATCCAGAAAATGGCGGTAAAAGGTCTGCCGGGTGGTCCCGCAGCCCTCCACGATATTTTTTACCGTAATCTTATCCACCGGCGTGGTCCGCATACATTCCTTGATGGAATCAGCAAGACGGTATTTCATGTTGTCCTGACGGCTTCGAATCTCCGGTGCCTGCATGTATCTCACTCC
>JAUNPZ010000199.1 GCA_030536455.1 Lachnospiraceae bacterium
AATGCATTAATTTTAATACCTAAACTAGCGCTGTCTACCGTGTCTACTGTACTAAGATGATCAGGTTCTCTTGTCTTACTATATACCAGATAAATCTCATCACCATTAGCAAAATAAGTATAACGCCGGTCAGTATCTCTTTTAAACTGATTTCCATTAATAGTAACGCTTGAATACTTTGTCCCGCTATGAATAACATCTATCCGCGTTAATCCATAATAATTATTATCAGTTCTGCTAATTGCTTTTTGATATTTATAGTTGTTAAGATTATCAATTGATATACTTAACGCAGTTTGCGGAGCGCCAAAAAACTGTAATTCATTACCAGCATTATCCACATAATGAACGGTTGCATTAAAAGATTGCCGATTGCTTGTCCACGTCACCGTAAACGTTGAGAAACTCTCCACACTAAACGCCGCCACTGCCGCAACATCCGCCGCGTCTTCCTTCACTTCCACCGTTCCTGCTGTCGCATCCGTGGTATCGGCAACCTTCTCCACTTCCACGCCGGTATCGGTTTCCGCCAGGTGATGTACCTCTACGGTTTCCGGATTCACGCCTTCCGGCAGAGCTTCCGGCTTCATCTCGATGGATACCTGCACTTCGCCGTTCGGCTCAATCTCTTCGCCGTCTTTGTCAACAAAGAAGATATCCAGCGCCATCATACCGTCATAGGTAGTTCCTTCTGCGTCCAATGCTGCCTTTGCATCCTGGAACTGTGCTGCGGTTTCCTGGTCATCTTCCTTTAACTCCTTGACCTGAATCTTTGCATTTCTCGGAAGGACTCCTTCCTCTGCGGATGCATGTACGATTACGTTATCCAGCTCGGCTTCGAATCTGGTTCCCGGCGTTCCTTCCCCGGTTACTTCGAACAGGAAGCCCTGTTCGCTGGTGAATGCCTTGCCGTTCCACTTACCGGATGCGGTTACCTTTCCGTAATACATGCCGGGCGCTGCGTCCCTGGTTACTTCGTAGATGCAGTTAATCCAGCCGATGTCTTCTACTTCTTCTGCCTTCTGCGGGCTGAAACGGCTGTACTGGGTTCCCATCACTTCTACGGTGTAAGAAACCTTGGACTCCTTGATCTCCAGTGCTTCCTCCGTGAACTTGTCCACGAATTCTTCTTTTTCTTTCTCTGCCCAGTTTTCCGGCTTCTTCTTATCTGCATTGGAATCGCTTGCAGTATCTGGCTTCTTTCCTGCGTTGGAATTGCTTGCCTTGTCTGCATTGGAACCGGATGCGGTCTTATCCTCTTCCCATCCGCCTTCGATCGCGTCCTTCTTCGCTTCTTCCTCTTCTAACTTTTCTTCCAGTTTTTCATCTACCCAGTCCGGCTCGTTCATCCAGATGTTCATCTCGTTGGTGACGCCGCTTTCAATCTGCTGGCCATCCTTTAACTCGATGTCTACGAATGGAAGTCCGATGCTGTAGTAGAACCGCTCTTCACTGCGGATTTTCTTTTCGCTGGTCTCGCCCTTGAACTTGAATTCTACGGATGCCTTGGTGGATTTCTCCAGGTCGCCGCTGGTTTCAAAATCAAACTGTACCTCGTAAAGCTGTCCCGGTTCGAGACAGATATCGGTCAGTACATGGAGGTCTTCTTCGGGCTCTTCTCCATCATCACCTACGCCGAAATCCTTTTCAAATTCCGCCTGCTCGGCTTCCTCATCGGCTGCCGGTTCGTCCGCTCCGCCTGCTGCATTTCCGGCTCCCAGTCCGGCTCCCTGGCCTGCCGGTGCGTCTGCGCCTTCCTGGCCTTCGCCTGCTTCGCTTTCCTGGTAAACCAGTCCCTCGCCGGATGGTACCTGCTGTTCTCCATTGATAATCACATTCGAGCCGGTCTCTGCGGCGGCTGTGATATCGGTGAAGTAACCGGCATCCTTCTCGATGTATTTTCCTGCGAAGGTAAGCACGCCGTCTGTAATCTCTTCGGCTGTGTTATTTCTCAGATACAGGGTCATGGTCGTCATGTTGCCGGGGACTATATCATTATCATCGGCTATGACGTAGATGTCCACATCCTGCATCTCTCCTTCTTTATACTTGGCATTGCTTGCCGTAGCCCAGACGCTTCCGTTCTCCGCATCCTTTCCGAATGCAAATACATCGGAAATCTGCAGCTTCAGGCCGTCAAGAGCAAGAGGCATGTTCAGCACCATGGCTATGGTCAGAACCATCGCTACTAAAGAACTGAACCGATGCTTCCATGTTCTGCGAATGCTGCGGCCGCGTGACCTTCCTTTACCCTCCATATTGATTCCTCGCTTTCCTTATTTTTCCCTAACCTGTATTCTTGCAGTTATTTTTTGGTTTGATGTGTCGGTTTTTCGTCCGATGCGTCTTATTCGGAATTTTCCTCCGCGTCTTCCTGTTCCTGCTCCACGCATTCCAGCGCGCCGTCTATCAGTTTAATGAGTTCCAGCACACTTCGAAACATCAACTGTTTTCTCTCTTCGACCCAGGTTACATTGCCCTGCCAGGTGGCATTTTCATTTCGGTTTACACGAACCACGAAGGTTCCTTTTATTTTATTCTGAAAATTATCTCCACTCATAGCCATCTGTCCCTTTCAGTATCTGTAACAGGATTTCCCTTGCTTTTCTTCATGTGTTTACTTTATCAAATCACCAATCATTTCATTTATCATTTTTATCACTTTTTTTGTGATTTTTTGTGATGATTTTATGATTTTTGATTTTTTCTCGCAATCTCCGCCTAATCGTGCTAGAATTAGAAGAGATCGAGCACGCGGAGCAGCCAGAACGTGATTCTGGCCTTTATCAATGGGCCAGACTTTTTAAGGCCCAGACCTGGGAGGAGTTGAAGGATATGGCAGAACAGAACGAAACGATTGCAAAGGCAGTGATGACCTTAAAGACGTTATCCGAAGATGACAAGATTCGCCTGCAGTGTGAGGCGAGAGACCGGTATGAGCATGATAAGGCAAGCTTTATAGCGGACGGCAAACGGTTAGGCGGTATCGAAACCTTAATTTTAGACAATCTGGAAGAGGGGAAAAGCAGGGAACAGATTCTGGCCAAGATTATGCGCTATTTTTCTCTGAGTCCAGAAGCGGCCGAACGTTATTTTAACCAGTTTGCTAATTCAAAAGACTTGTAGCATGATAAGAATCTCAGACACTCCATCACCGCTGCCTCTGATATCCTGCCTTCGCGGGAAATCATCAGGCAACGGTGATGGAGCTGAGTTATTGTCATCATTCACTCTTTCTTGTAATCACGGAGATTTCTTTCATAATATT
>JAUNPZ010000048.1:0-14215 GCA_030536455.1 Lachnospiraceae bacterium
CTCACTCCCATCCTTCCAAAATCAAAACATGCTGAAACGTCACTCTACCCTCTATTTTATCTCATTTTCGCCATACCGTCCATCCATAAATAAAAATAAAAACCTTCTGTTGCCCCATTTCCGACTCTGTGTTATGATAAAAAACAATTACCGAACAAGGAGGGATTCCATGGATTTTGCTGTAGTACGAATCAAAAAAGGGGCCGGACGCTCGTTAAAGGCCGGAGGCTCCTGGATTTATGACAATGAGATTGACACCGTCACCGGCGCTTACGAGAACGGGGATATGGTAAATGTAGAAGATTTTGACGGTTATCCACTTGGTCAGGGTTTTATCAATATGAAATCCACAATCGCCATCCGTATGATGACCAGAAGAAGGGGCGTTGTGGTGGATGACGACTTCATCGAAATGCGCGTGCAGAACGCCTGGGACTACCGGAAGGCCACGGTGGACACCTCCAGCTGCCGCCTGATTTTCGGGGAAGCCGACTTCCTTCCGGGCATTGTCATCGATAAATTCGAGGATGTGCTGGTTGTGGAATCCCTGGCTCTGGGCATCGACCGCTGGAAGCCGGTGATTTTAGAAAAGCTTCAGAAGGTGCTGGCCGAGGACGGCATCCACATCCGCGGCATTTATGAGCGAAGCGATGCCAAAGTACGCCTGCAGGAAGGCATGGAGCGGTACAAGGGCTTCATCGGAGAACCCTTTGACACCAAGGTAGAAATTGTAGAAAACGGCGTTCATTACATGGTTGATGTGCAGGACGGACAGAAAACCGGATTTTTCCTGGACCAGAAATATAACCGTCTTGCCATCCAGCGGCTCTGCCCCGGAAAGCAGGTTCTGGACTGCTTTACCCATACCGGTTCCTTCGCGCTAAATGCCGGAATCGCCAACGCGGCCTCGGTTCTCGGCGTGGATGCCTCCCAGCTTGCCATCAACCAGGCCACAGAGAATGCCGCATTAAACGGATTATCCGACCGCGTCACCTTCCGCTGCGCCGATGTATTCGAGCTGCTTCCGGAGCTGGAAGCACAGGGGCAGCAGTTCGATGTGGTCATCCTGGACCCTCCGGCCTTTACGAAATCCAGAAATTCCATCAAAAATGCCGTAAAGGGCTATCGGGAAATCAACCTGCGAGGCATGAAGCTGGTGAAGGACGGCGGCTACCTGGCCACCTGCTCCTGCTCTCACTTCATGGACCCGGAGCTGTTCACCAAAACCATCCGGGAAGCCGCGGCCGGTGTTCACAAACGGCTGCGCCAGGTGGAATACCGAACCCAGGCTGCGGACCATCCGATTTTATGGTCCGGTGACGAAGCCTCCTATTACCTGAAGTTTTATATCTTCCAGGTCTGCAGTGAAAAATAGAGTAAAAGCGGGCCGCCCGAACAGGAGCCGCCCGCTTTCATTATGTTGTTTCCAGTCCTCTTTTCACCTCCAGAATCTTCTGGTAAAGCTTCAGATCAAACTTCTTATCGTTCTGCTCCTCCGCCTTCTCCAGAAAGCTTCTGGCCTGTCCCAGATTCGAGTGCCGGTAATGCTTTGCCAGGTCAAGGCTTGCCTGCGCGGAGCCAATCATCGAAGCCAGTGTCAGATTCTCCAGCCACTTCTCCTGATTCGGCCGGATTCCATCCGGTCCGTAGAACCGCAGCGCCAGATTCAAAAATCCATTGGGGTAATGCAGCATCGCCGCCTTCTCCCAGATTTTTCTGGCAGAATCATAATCTCCCCTTTCAAAATCAATCCGCGCAAGCTGGTCCATCGCCCAAAGATTGTTCCGGTCGGCTGCCAGCTTCCAGTAGCTTCTGGCATCCAGGATTCCTTTCATGGCAATCGACTCCCGGATTTTCGGCAGAACCTCCTCCTGGTACCGCTTATTTTCCAGAAATGCTCCCAGATTGGAATGGGCGTACAGCCATCCGGCTCTTCCGGAGCGTTCATAATAGCAGAGCGCCTTTTCAAAGTGCTCCAGCATCTGCCGCTCCTCTTCCTCCGTCCGCTGCTCCAGCGCCAAAAGCTTGTCCCCTCTGACCTTTTCGATGTTTCCCATCCCATTTAAGGACGGCGGATGTCCTTCCTCCACCCCATACTGGTAGTATTTCTCCGCCCGGCTGAGCCGCTCCTCCTCCGGGATATCCGGGAAGAAATCCTCCTGCAGCATATAGCCCAGCGCCCAGCTTGACGTAATATAATGCGGAATACAGTCCGCCGCGAATTTAAAATACCGGGCCGCCAGACTGTAATCCGGCATCACCTTGTAGGTTCCGTTATTGCCCCGGCCTTCATTGACCACCACATACTCCGCCCCGTAAAAATACTGGGTTCCCAGTTCATCGGCCGCATACACGTTATGGTCCGCGCACTGCTGCAGCGCAAAGAAATGGTCCAGGTTATTATTCCCATAACAATTGACCTTCTCCTCCCACTCCTTCCAGTGAGCTTCCATATCAACACGGAGTCCTTCTTCCCCCTCCGATTTTTCCGGGAATTGATTCCGGACCCGTCCGTTTAAATCAAAGGATACAATCTCAAAAATGATATGAGCCAGCACAACCGGCGTCAGCTCCTCCGCTCCATCCAGAATGGAAAAGGCTTTCCCCGCTCCGGTTTTTTCAAACTCGGACTTCATCTTTTCTAAGAGCGATGCCATCTCCTTCTCTCCGAAGCTTCCTCTTCGAAAACGCATGAAAAAACGGATAATCGTCTGCAGACGGTTCACAATCATTCCCTGATTTCCATCTATCTGGTAATGCTCCATATGGAACTGCGGGATTGGGAAGGAAGGGTTGTTATTAATATGCTTGCCTACATTTCCAGAATCACCATCCAGGGAATTGCGGAGAATGAACTGAAACTGCTGCTGAAGAGAGTCCTGCTCCCTGCCGTTTCCCAGGCCATTCCCAAAACTGCTTTCCGGACCGCAAACGGCTTCCTGCTGCATTTCCTGTCTCGCCTCATCCTCCGCGTCAGAAACACGATGGATTTCCTGAGGCTTCGGCATTCCCAGCCCCTTCCCGAAGCGGCTCTGGGTCATCATGCGGATTCGCTCGCACTGATTCTCCGAGCAGATATTCGGATTGGTAAATGCAAACAGGGAATGATAAAATACCACCTGGTTGGGGAACAGCTTCTCCCCCTTGCCGGAAAGAAGCCGGGTCAGGGTGCGGAGGATGGTTTCCTTTTGTCTGCCGTCTTTCGAAATCATTCAAATTCCATCCATTCCCAGTTCGTCGTTACATGAAGCACATTATCCTCAGTTACATTCCAGTTATAATACCACCGAATGTCCCCGATCGGTCCATAATACTGGTCCACTGCACCTGCAACCAGCTCGTCCATAAACGGAAGCGGACAATGCTCCCGCCAGTCAGCCGGAAGCTGAGCCTGCATATTGTGAACTTCTGTCTCTTCAAAATAGGATTCGGTCCAGTCCGCGCCGGAAATGGCATTAAACACCTGCTCATACCAGGCCGGTACGCCGGATACCGATACCCAGTTCTCCCATACGCTCATGTCTGAATACAGCAGCAGCGGCGCTGTATTATCATAATAATATCTGGCTGGATCATAGCATACAATACCTCCGTCCGCGCCGGAATATCCATATGCCCACGTCTCATTCGTCTTCAGCTTGCCGATATCCGCGCCACTCTCCTCGGTCAAATGGTAATAAGTATCGGTTTCCGCATCGTACCAGTATCCGATATCCAGATATCCGTTGGCATCAAAATGATACCAGTCCCCGCCTATCTGTTCCCAGTTATTCACGGTATAACCGCCGTCATCATGCTGATACCACCATTTCCAGTTTTCCGGCCCATCATAATGCCACTGGCCGGCCCAGGCCGTCAGCACTGCGCCGAAGGTCATTCCCATAACTGCAGCTGCTGTACATAACGCACGCTTCCATCCATGCTTTTTCATAAACAGTACCTCCTGAAAAAATATTTGCCGCTGAATCGCTGCATTTACCCGTAACTGTTCCGTACCTTGACAGTTACATTCATTTTAAGTATATCAGGAAATATCTGTAAATCAAGCCTCTGCTGCAATCTTACAATTGTAGATTTCAAGTAATGAACCTACATCGTTTCCCAGCTGGTTGTCACATGAAGCACATTGTCCTCGGTAACATTCCACTCATAGGTATAATACAGGGAATCATCCCCACGCGGGTAAAATGTCTGCAGCGCACCAATTACCAGTTCATTTATAAACGGAACCGGGCACTGGGTTCTCCAATCCGCCGGAAGCTGCGCTTCCATCACATTGGTTTGCGGACAATTGCCGTAAAAGCCGCTTAATCCGTCCGATGGATAGGGATGGAAGGCAATGGCGTCAAAGGCCTGCACATACCAATCCGGCGCGCCGGAAACCGGCTGTCCCTCATCCAGCAGGAGAAGAGGAGAGTTCGGATCATCACCTGCTTTCATTGGATAGTAACACCAGATAAAACCGTCCCCCATGGTGTATCCATAGGTCCAAGCCTGATTCTGGATCAGCTTGCCCAGATTCGCTCCGTCCTCTTCCGATAAGTGATAATATAAGTTTCGGTCCTCATCATAACGATATCCGATGTCCAGATAACCGTTGGCATCAAAATGATACCACTCGCCGTTAATCTGTTCCCAGCCATTCACGGTATAACCGCCGTCATCATGCTGATACCACCATTTCCAGTTTTCCGGCCCGTCATAATGCCACTGCCCGGCCCAGGCCGTCAGCGCTGCGCCGAAGGTCATTCCCATTACCGCGGCTGCTGTACATAACGTTCTCTTCCATCCTTGCTTTCTCATAAACAGTACCTCCTTGACATAATTTATTATCTTGAGTATACCAGCCACCCAGCACAAAGCAAGGAATTATACAAAGCCTACAATTGTAAAAAATATGTGCATTGCAATTTAAAATCTCTTTATTTCAAGAAATGATACCACTTCAAATTTACCTCGATTTTGGGACAGAATTCATCCATAATGTTGATTTTTAAACCGCTTATTCTTAAAACGCCAATACCCAGCCGTGAAGCAGGCTGGCAGAAGCAAGGAACGACATGTGAACGAATCGTGAAGCTGGTTTGCGTTCAAGCAGCCGTACAGGCAGAATGAACGCTTATCAGCTTCCGATGAGGGAACCGGAGTGACGGCTTCTGCCAGTCTGCTTCACGGCGTACTGCTTTTTTAACGCGTTCTGCAAAAAAGGCATGGCAGATTTTCCTCCGCCATGCCTTTCGCTATGCATGAAAACATCTCTTTATTATTCCATTAGTTGATGCTTCTCTTCACATACGTCGTATGTAACAGATGATGCGCCTTCTCGCTTCCAGGCTCGCCTAAGTAGGTTGCATACAGCTCCTTGATTGCCGGATTCTCGTGAGACTTCCGGATCGGGTTGTTCTGATCGATATCATACAGAACCTTTGCTCTTAATCCACGGATATCTACGGTATTCCGTACATGGCCAGGCTGCTGAGGCTGTCCGCCGCCGTTTACACAGCCGCCGGGACATCCCATGATTTCGATGAAGTGATAATCCGCTTCGCCGTTCTTTACCATGTTCAGAAGCTTTCTTGCGTTGCCAAGGCCGGAGGCTACAGCAACCTTCACATCCATGCCGGCTACGTTGTAGGTGGCTTCCTTGATGCCTTCCGTGCCGCGGACCTCGGTAAAGTCCACGCTCGGAAGCTCTTCACCGGTTAAGGTCTCTACTGCGGTTCTTAAAGCCGCTTCCATAACACCGCCGGTTGCGCCGAAGATCACCGCCGCGCCGGTGCCCAAGCCTAACGGCTCGTCAAACTTCTCGTCCGGGAGCTCGGTAAACTTAAGGCCGACCTTCCGGATCATGCGGGCCAGTTCTCTGGTGGTCATGGAATAATCCACATCCGGATATCCGGAAGCATCCTCGTCCGGACGGCCAATCTCGAACTTCTTTGCGGTACATGGCATTACCGATACGGATACGATATCCTTCGGGTCAATGCCCATCTTCTCTGCATAATAGCTCTTTGCAATCGCGCCGAACATCTGCTGAGGAGACTTACAGGAGGACAGGTTCTCGGTCATATCCGGGAAATAGTGCTCGCAGTATTTTACCCAGCCTGGAGAGCAGGAGGTAATAAGCGGAAGCACGCCGCCGTTCTGTACACGGTCGAGGAACTCATGTGCCTCTTCCATGATGGTTAAGTCTGCACTGAAGTTGGTGTCGAATACCTTATCAAAGCCGATGCGGCGCAGAGCGGCTGCCATCTTGCCTTCTACATCGGTTCCAATCGGATAACCGAACTCTTCGCCTAAGCCTGCACGCACGGCCGGAGCGGTCTGTACGATAACATGCTTGGACGGGTCATGGATTGCTGCCAGAACCTCGTCGATGCAGGATTTCTCCTGTAATGCGCCGGTCGGGCAGACTGCGATACACTGACCGCAGGATACACAGGAGGTCTCGCCCAGTCCCATGTTGAATGCGGAACCGATGTTGGTGTTGAAGCCTCTTTCATTAGCGCCGATCACGCCGATTCCCTGAACCTGCTCGCAGACTGCTACGCAGCGGCGGCACAGGATACACTTGGAATTATCACGAAGCATGTGAGCAGCAGAGTCATCGATGCAGGACGGAGTCTTGGAGCCATCGTAATAGCCTTCATCCTCCACACCCAGCTCCTTCGCAAGCTGCTGCAGCTCACAGTTTCCGCTTCTGACACAGGATAAGCACTTTCTCTCATGGTTGGATAATAATAACTGAAGGGTCTTCTTTCTGGAATCCAGTACCTTCGGGGTATTGGTCCATACTTCCATGCCCTCATTAATCGGGTATACACAGGAAGCCACCAGACTTCTTGCGCCCTTTACTTCTACTACACAGATACGGCAGGCGCCGATTTCATTGATTTCCTTTAAGAAGCACAGGGTAGGAATCTCAATGTGCGCAAGTCTGGCTGCTTCCAGGATGGTGGAACCCTTTGGAGCCGTGACTTCCATGCCGTTGATTTTAATTGTAACATTCTCCATTTGTTCTTCCCTCCCTTATTTCTTGTAAATTGCGCCGAACTTACATTTTTCCATACAAGCGCCGCACTTCACGCACTTATCGGTATCAATCACATGTGGATTCTTAACCGTACCGATGATAGCGCCTGCCGGACAGTTTCTGGCACAAAGCGTACATCCGCGGCACTTATCACGGTCAATGACGTAGGAAAGCAGAGCCTTACATACGCCGGCCGGACATCTCTTCTCTTTGATGTGTGCCTCATACTCATCACGGAAATACCGCAGGGTAGACAGTACCGGGTTTGGAGCCGTCTGGCCCAGACCGCACAGGGAATTGTTCTTAATATAGTAGCAAAGCTCTTCCAGCTTGTCTAAGTCTTCCATCGTCGCCTGACCCTTGGTAATCTTGGTCAGAATCTCCAGCATACGTCTGGTTCCCACACGACATGGAGTACACTTGCCGCAGGACTCTTCTACGGTGAATTCCAGGAAGAATTTTGCGATATCTACCATACAGTCATCTTCATCCATAACGATCAGACCGCCGGAGCCCATCATGGAACCGATGGAAATCAGGTTGTCATAGTCGATTGGAATATCAAAATGCTCTGCCGGGATACATCCGCCGGAAGGACCGCCGGTCTGAGCCGCCTTGAACTTCTTGCCGTTGGGGATGCCGCCGCCGATTTCCTCGATAACCTCCCGTAAGGTGGTTCCCATCGGAATCTCCACCAGACCGGTGTTATGAATCTTTCCGCCTAATGCGAATACCTTGGTTCCCTTGGACTTCTCGGTACCCATGGAAGCGAACCATTCCGAACCGTTTAAGATGATCTGCGGAATGTTTGCATAGGTCTCTACGTTATTTAAGATGGTTGGCTTTCCGAACAGACCCTTCTGAGCCGGGAACGGAGGTCTCGGACGAGGCTCGCCTCTCTTGCCTTCGATGGAGGTCATCAGAGCAGTCTCCTCACCACATACGAATGCGCCTGCGCCAAGTCTTAAGTCGATATCAAAATCAAAGCCGGTATCAAAAATATTCTTTCCTAACAGGCCGTACTCTCTCGCCTGCTTGATGGCAATCTTCAGACGTTCTACCGCGATCGGATACTCGGCGCGAACGTAGATGTAGCCCTGATTGGCGCCGATTGCGTAGCCGGCAATGGCCATCGCCTCCAGAACCACATGCGGGTCGCCTTCCAGAACGGAACGGTCCATGAATGCACCCGGATCGCCTTCATCGGCGTTGCAGCATACATACTTCTGGTCCGCATCATTCTGCTTTGCCAGCTTCCACTTTAAGCCGGTCGGGAATCCGCCGCCGCCTCTTCCGCGAAGACCGGAGTCTAACAGAGTCTGGATTACCTGGTCCGGAGTCATCTCGGTCAGTACCTTGCCCAGAGCCTCGTAGCCGCCGGTTCCGATGTACTCGTCAATCACTTCCGGATTGATGATACCGCAGTTTCTTAAGGCAACACGGTGCTGCTTCTTATAGAAATCGGTATCGATCAACGCCTTTACACCGCCGCTGGTAACGGTCTCATCATACAGAAGACGGGTTACCACACGACCCTTTAACAGATGCTCGGAAACAATCTCCGGAACATCCTCAACCTTTACCATGGAGTAGAAGCTGGCATCCGGATAAACAATCATAATCGGGCCTAACGCACACAGGCCGTGGCATCCGGTCTGGATAACCGCAACCTCATCCTCCAGTCCCTGCTTTTTAATCTCTTCTTTTAATCTCTCGATAATCTGTGGGCTTCCGGAGGAAGTACATCCGGTTCCGCCGCAGACCAGTACATGTGAACGATACATATCTGTATTCCTCCTTATTTCATATCCGTAGCACCCAGGGTATACTCTTCTACCACATGGCCGCCTACCAGATGACGGTTTACTACCTCAACTGCCTTCTCTGCGTTCATGCGTACATAAGTTACCTTCGGCTCGCCCGGAGCCATCACTTCTACAATCGGCTCATACTGGCATAAGCCAATACATCCGGTCTGGGTTACTGCAATCTTATCGGTCAGTCCTCTCTCCTGTACTTCTCTGGAAAGGGTAGTCAGAACCGGTCTTGCGCCTGCAGCGATACCGCAGGTAGCCATGCCGACTACCACTCTGGTATGGTTATGGTCCTCGGCGCGAAGGCCAACCTGATTCTGCATCTTCTCCCGAATTGCTTTTAATTCAGCAAGAGTTTTCATCGTTTCCTCCATTCCGCACTGTTTTTGCAGTGCATATCAGCAGATGTGGAAGTTCTGCGTGATTTCCGTTCCCCACGTTATATTACCACGCCCTGGTCCACTTCCTCTTTATTCTCGGTTAAAAATTCGGATATGTACTGGGAAACCTCCGGCTCCGAAAAAGGAACGTCTCCCAGAATCTCTTTTAACTCCCTGGTATCTAAGGTAAAGCTCCGGTCATCCACCTGATAGGTATAGACAAAATCCGTCTCCGGATGATATACGATCAGAGTGTGTATGGTGCTTGTGATATCGCCCAGCGGCATCCGGTCGATATGGGACAGTCCAAACACGGCCGTCACCACGGTTCCCACCCCCACCTGAGACTGTATGGAAAAAGAACCTCCGGTGCTTTCCGCCGCATACTTGTAAAACGGGATCCCCAGCCCTACCTTCCTGGTGGTCCGGGTGGTAAAGAACGGGTCAATCACCTGCTTTACCTGCTCATCCGTCATACCGCAGCCGTTGTCCTCAATCCGGATCGTCAGCGTGTCTGTCTTCTGGTCCGCCTGAATCCGGATCTGAACCAGACTGGCGCCGGCTCTGGTGGAGTTTTCCGTTACATCCAATACATTCAGGGAAATCTCCGGCATCATAGGCTAATTATACTTGGCCAGAATGCCCGGAATATCGTCCGGCACCAGTCTGCCGTAAACCTCGCCGTTAATCATCATAACGGGAGCCAGACCACAGGCGCCGACACACCGGCAGGAATCCAGAGAGAACTTTCCGTCCGGGGTGCACTCCCCATTGGTAATTCCCAGGATTTCCTCCAGCTTCGAGAAAATGTTTCCGGAACCCTTTACATAACAAGCGGTTCCCAGGCATACGGAAATTTTGTATTTGCCCTTTGGCTGAAGAGCAAACTGTGCATAGAAAGTTGCCACTCCGTAGATTTTTTCCAGTGGAATCCCTGTCTCATCTGAAATCATGGTCTGAACTTCGATTGGAAGATAACCGTAGATTTCCTGTGCCTTCTGCATAATCGGCATCAAAGCTCCCTGCGTATCCTTCAGCTCAGAAATTACTTTTTTCAAAGCTTCTTCCTGCTCTTTGGTTCCAGTAAATGGAACGGTTTGTTTTTTGCAAGCCATTATGTAACCTCCTCATTTAGTCCCAACGCAACGGTTCCTTACCCACAGCCGCTTGTCTCCTCACGGCTGCCACTCTTTCTTATGGTTACGTCCCCACAGATATCCGTGGACCGCCCTGCCCTGCGCCATGGAAACGCAGAATCCCGGACGGAAGTTGTGCATTGTGCAATGTATCTATATTCTACCACCAACCCCGAAAAAAATCTATGCCTATTTGGAAATTTGTGAAAAAAATAACGTCGGATTCATGTTGATTATTAACAACACCAATGGTATCTTTATATTATAGCGTTTTGTATGTATTTTTTTATAAACAACATATGGTGAAGGAGAAATGTCTATGACAGTAAGGGATGTAAAAGATGTGCTGAAGGCCCGTGTGCTGACCGGGGAAGACCTGTTGGACCAGGAGGTTCGTTCCGCCTGCGGTTCCGACATGATGAGCGATGTGCTTGCATTTTCCAAGGACCATTCGGTTCTGCTGACCGGACTGTGCAACCCTCAGGTCATCCGCACGGCAGAGATGCTGGATATCGTGTGCCTGATTTTTGTCCGTGGGAAAAAACCGGATGATTCCATCATCGAGATGGCAAAGGAACGGAATCTGGTGGTGCTGGCTACAGGCCATCGGATGTTTTCATCATGCGGCATGCTTTATGCGGCCGGACTTGGCGGAGGTTTGATTTAATGGATGATGCGATTCATTTAACATACGAGATATCGCCGGACGACTTCACCCGCGCAGGGGAAGCCAGCAGCGATGTAAAGAAAAAATTAAAGCAGATGGGCGTCAGTCCGGAGGCCGTGCGTAAGGTGGCCATCGCCATGTATGAGGGCGAGATTAATATGGTCATCCATGCCAAGGGCGGTAAGATTTACGTTGACATCACCCCGGAAAAGATTCTGATGATTCTGGATGATGTCGGACCTGGAATCCCCGATGTGGACCTGGCCATGAAGGCCGGCTACTCCACGGCCCCGGATGAAATCCGCTCTCTTGGCTTCGGCGCAGGCATGGGCCTGCCTAACATGAAAAAATACACCGATGACATGGCGATTGACACCAGGCTCGGCGTAGGAACGAAAATAACGATGGTGGTGAATATTTAATGGATAAATTTTATCATTCCGTCCGACTGGACGCAGATTTATGTAAGGGCTGCATCAACTGCATCAAGCGCTGCCCCACCGAGGCTATCCGGGTAAGGAACGGAAAGGCACAGATCAACAGCAAGTTCTGCATCGACTGCGGAGAATGCATCCGTGTCTGCCCTCACCACGCAAAATATGCCATCTATGACAAGCTGGAGGAGATGAAGAAGTACGAGTATACCATCGCCCTTCCCGCCCCAAGCTTGTACAGCCAGTTTAACAACCTGGACGATGTGAATATCGTGCTGAATGCCCTGCTGCGGATGGGTTTTGATGATGTGTTCGAGGTCAGCGCGGCGGCAGAGCTGGTTTCCGAGGCCACCAGGAACTATCTGGCGGACCACCGCGACCAGCTTCCGGTCATCAGCACCGCCTGCCCTTCCGTGGTGCGCCTGATCCGGGTGCGTTTTCCGAACCTGATTTCCCATATGCTTCCGTTAAATCCTCCGGTGGAGGTGGCGGCTATGCTGGCTGCCCGGCAGGCGATGGAAAAGACCGGACTTCCCAGGGAAAAAATCGGCATTTTCTTCATTTCCCCGTGTCCGTCCAAGGTAACCTACATAAAGTCGCCTCTGGGCAATGAATACAGCCAGGTGGATGCCGTTCTCGCTATTAAGGACGTATATCCCCAGCTTCTTTCCCGGATGAAGGCGGTGGGGACGGATTATCCGGAAATCGGAACCTCCGGAAAAATCGGCATCAGCTGGGGAAGAAGCGGCGGAGAATCCAGCGGCCTTCTGTCCGAGAATTATCTGGCCGCCGACGGCATCGAGAACGTCATCCGGGTTCTGGAGGACCTGGAGGACCAGAAATTTACCAATCTGGAATTTGTGGAATTAAACGCCTGCAACGGCGGCTGCGTGGGCGGCGTGCTGACCGTGGAGAATCCTTATGTGGCGGAGACAAAGCTAAAGCGGCTGCGGCGGTACATGCCGGTAGCCAGAACCCATATGGACCACGAAGCGGAGGCCGTGATTCCGTGGACCACCGGCGTCCAGTACGAGCCGGTATTTAATCTGGGCAAGAATATGATGGAAAGCTTCTCCCGGTTAAACCGGGTGGAACGGCTCTGCAAGAAGCTTCCCGGACTGGACTGCGGCTCCTGCGGCGCCCCGACCTGCAAGGCGCTGGCGGAGGATATCGCAAGGGGCAATGCAAAAGAGACGGACTGCGTTTATTATCTGAGGGAGAATCTGCACAAGCTGTCGGAGGAGGTTTCCATCCTGGCAGAGGACCTGGCGGACGGAGACAGGGGCGGACAGGAAACCCTGCGGATTCTGAAGGATTACATCCAGCGGATTTCCGATGAGATGAATCTGCTGGACCGGAAGGATGAAGAAAGAGAACAGGAGGACTAGATTATGACCGTTCAGGATTTAGCCGACAGCGGCTTATTTTCCATTTTAAATGAAGGGGACGATATGGACCGTGAGATTACAAAGCCCTTCTGCTGTGACCTTCTCAGCATCGCCATGGGCAAGGCGCCGGCCGGATGCGCCTGGGTGACGGTGATGGGCAATATGAACACCCTGGCCGTCGCTTCCCTGGCGGATGCTGCCTGCATCATCATGGCGGAGGATGTGCCGCTGGATGCGGTGGCCTCCGGGAAAGCAAAGATGCAGGGAATCACGGTTTTCCGGACGGAACTGCCGATTTTTGAAGCGGCTCTGGCCGTTTACCGGAAGCTTGGCGGCTTCGATGCGGACCGCCCACACGCTGACCGTGACAAGACCGACGGCTCTCCGGCGGAGAACTCCCTATGATCAACCTGACCTATGACCTCCATCTCCACTCCTGTCTCTCCCCCTGCGGCGATGATGACATGACTCCGGCCAATATCGTGGGGATGGCAGCGCTTTTAGGACTGGATGTGATTGCGGTCACGGACCATAATTCCTGCCGCAACTGTCCGGCGGTGATGGCCGCCGCGAAGGAATACGGCGTCATCGCCATTCCCGGCATGGAGATCAACACCTCCGAGGAGGTTCATGCCGTCTGTCTGTTTCCAAATCTGGATGCAGCTCTGGCCTTTGACCGCTATGTATATGACCGGCTGATGATTTTTCCGAATAATGAGGAAATCTTCGGGCATCAGTACATCTACGGGCCGGACGACCGGATTGCAGGCACGGAGCCGAACCTGTTAATCAACAGCACCGACATTTCCTTTGACGGTCTGTGGGAACTGGTCCGCTCCTATGACGGCGTCATGTTTCCCGCCCATGTGGACAAGGGCTCCAACAGCCTGATGGCAAACCTGGGCTTCATCCCGCCGGACAGCCACTTCACTACGGCGGAGGTGAAGGACCTAAAGAAGCTCCATCAGCTAAAAAAAGACCATCCTTACCTGGAAAACTGCCGGATTATCAGCAACTCCGACGCCCACTATCTGGAGCATATCCGGGAACCGGGTCTGACCCTTCCCGCAGAGGAAAAAAGCATCCGCGGCGTGCTGGATACGCTGCTGCAGCCGTTTTAAAGACGGTCTCCCCAAAAAATAGTAAGAAAACTTTAATCCCCCCTGACTTGTATCTTCTCCCGATTCATTGTAGAATAGGAAGGAAAATGAACAAACGATACCATTCAGGGGGAATTTTTTATGAGAAAAACATTGAAAGCAATTTTAATCGCCGGACTTCTGGCCGGACTGGCCGTTCAGCCGGCCCTCGCCGCTGATTTCATCCAGCAGGGAGCTACCAGAATCATCCGCATCAACGAAGA
>JAUNPZ010000048.1:14315-20805 GCA_030536455.1 Lachnospiraceae bacterium
GCCGTTTCCTATGAATATGGCCCCGGCATGGAGGCCGCGCAGGCGGCTGCGGAAGCCGAGGCGCAGGCAGAGGCACAGGCTGCCGCAGAAGCCGCAGCCCTGGCAGAAGCGGAGGCTGCCGCTCAGGCCGAGGCAGAAGCTGCCGCAGAAGCCGCAGCAAACCTTCCTGCCGGAATCCGTCCATTAGACCCGACAAAGCCAATGATTGCCTTAACCTTTGATGACGGCCCCAACGCCTCCGTCGGCAACCGCATTATGAACGTGATGAACCAGTACGGCGGCAGATGCACCTTCTTCCTGGTGGGCAGCCGCGTCCCGACCTATGCCGCAGAGGTTCAGCGCATGGCGGCGGAGGGCTTTGAGATTGCCAACCACACCCAGGACCACAAGTACTTAAACAAGCTGGACGGTGCCTCCATCCGCGCCCAGGTGGAAGCCTGCAACAACACCATCCAGGCCGTAGCCGGCATCCGCCCCACCATCATGCGACTTCCGGGCGGTAATAAGAACAGCACCGTAATGGCCAACGTAAATATGCCGATTATTCTTTGGAACGTGGATACCCTGGACTGGAAAACCAGAAACGCGCAGTCCAACATCAACGCCGTTTTAGGAAAAGTAAAAGACGGCGATATCATCCTGATGCATGAGCTTTACGGCGCAACCGCCGATGCCGTGGAGGTTCTGGTTCCGGCTCTCACCGAACAGGGCTTCCAGCTGGTGACTGTCAGTGAGCTGGCTTACTATAAGGGCGTGTCGATGAATCCGGGGCAGATTTACAGCCGGATGCCTTAAGATCCTTTACCTGCCAAGCCTTTGCTTGAAATCCGGATAATGGAAAGACCGGATGCATTTTAATTCGTTCTGACTGGTCAAAGCAAAAATGTCAGGCAGGCGCATTCCATTGAACGTGTTATTTTTACAGGTTGTGTAGATTGCCATATCGCCAAACAGCAGGATATCGCCGATATTCAGCTGTTCGGCAAAGCCGTAATCCCCAATCACATCTCCCGCCAGGCAGGTCGGCCCTGCCAGGCGGTAGGTATATTTGCCGTTTCCGTCTGCATGATAAAGAGGAGGCGTATACGGCATCTCAATCACATCCGGCATATGACAGGCAGCGCTTGCATCGAGGATGGCAGTTTGGATTCCGCCGTTTTCAACCAGGTCAAGAACCCGGCCTGCAAGATATCCTGCATTGAGTGCCACTGCTTCGCCGGGTTCCAGATAAACCTGGACGCCCCATTTTTCCTTCGCATAAAGAATGCTCTTTTCAAGCGAAGGAATGTCATAGCCTTCCTTTGTGATATGATGTCCGCCTCCCATATTCAGCCATTTCATACCTGGGAGAATGTCGCCAAACTTTTCTTCCAGCGCCTTCAGGGTGACGGCAAGAGCATCTGAATTCTGCTCGCAGAGCGTATGAAAATGAAGTCCGTCAAGCAGGGACAGCGTTTCTTCATCCATCTGTTTTTCAAATACCTCTCTTGTTACGCCAAGGCGGCTGCCTCTGGCACAGGGGTCATAGATTGCATGACCTTCCTGGGTGGAGCATTCGGGATTCACGCGAAGGCCAAGGCTTTTTTTATATTCTTTTGCCTTTTTTCCGAATTTTTTCAGCTGGGCTATGGAATTAAAAACGATATGGTCTGCATACTGCAGCAGCTCCTCAAACTCGTCATCACGATATGCGGCGCAAAATACATGCACCTCACCGTCCGGCATTTCTTCCCGGCCAAGCCTTGCTTCATAAAGTCCGCTTGCTTCGCTTCCCGATAGATATTTTGAAATCAGCGGGTAAAAATCATAGTTGGAAAAGGCCTTCTGGGCCAGCAGAATCTTACAGCCCGTATCCTTCATAACGCGCGAAAGAATCTGACCGTTTTCTTCCAATTTCTTTTCGTCAATGATATAGCAGGGTGTCGGCAGGGCTCCAAACAAATCCTCCGGCTCTCTCCCGTCAAGCGCTGCAAAGACGGGAGAGAGATTTTTTTGTCCGCTCATATCAGTCCACCAGTACGGGATGATACGATTCGTTTCTCGGCAGTCCATACTGTTCAAGGGCATCCAGGAACGGGTCAGGATTCATTTCCTCCACGGTATAAACGCCTGCCTGATTCCACTCTCCTGTGAGGAGCATCAAAGCGCCGCACATGGCGGGAACGCCTGTGGTGTAGCTGATTGCCTGGCTTTCCACCTCCTGGTAGCATTCCTGATGGTCGCAGACATTGTAAATATAATAGGTTTTATCCCTTCCATCCTTCTTTCCGGTGAAAATGCAGCCGATGTTGGTTTTTCCATGTGTGCGCGGGCCAAGGCTTGCCGGGTCCGGAAGGAGGGCCTTTAAGAACTTAATCGGCACAATCTCATGTCCCTCAAAATTGACCGGAGTGGTGGAAAGCATCCCTACATTCTCAAGGCACTTCATATGGGTAAGGTAACTCTGTCCAAAGGTCATAAAGAAACGAATGCGCTTCACCTCCGGGATATTCACGGCAAGGGATTCCAGCTCCTCGTGATGCAGAAGATACATATCCTTCCTGCCAACCGCATCAAAATCATATTCTCGCTTGATGCTCATCGTGGGAATTTCCACCCATTTTCCATTTTCGATGTAGCTTCCGGGAGCGGAAACCTCACGGAGATTGACCTCCGGATTAAAGTTTGTGGCAAATGGATAGCCGTGGTCGCCGCCGTTGCAGTCCAGGATGTCAATGGTATCAATGGTGTCAAATTCGTGCTTCTTTGCGTAAGCACAGTACGCCTGCGTCACACCGGGGTCAAAACCGCAGCCGAGAAGGGCGGTAAGGCCTGCCTTTTCAAACTTTTCCTTATAAGCCCACTGCCAGGAGTAATCAAAATAAGCGGAAAATCCCTTTTCCTTGCAGCGCTTTTCATAGATTTCACGCCACTCAGGGTCATCCGTATCCTCCGGCTCATAGTTTGCCGTGTCCATATAGTTGACGCCGCAGGCCAGGCAGGCGTCCATAATGGTCAGATCCTGATACGGAAGCGCAATGTTCATAACCAGGTCGGGCTGGTAAGCGTTAATAAGGGCAGCCACCTCATCCACCTTGTCTGCATCGACTCTTGCGGTCGTAATGACGGTTTCGGTCTTCCCTTCCAGCGCCGCCTTCAGCCTGTCGCACTTTTCAACCGTTCTGGAAGCAATACAGATTTCCGTGAACACCTGGGAAACCTGACAGCATTTTCTGATGGCAACCTGTGCTACGCCTCCGCAGCCGATAATCAATACTCTGCTCATTTTTTTAATCTCCTCATTCTTATATTTATTTTTAATTCCTGATACTTAATAAAACTTCCCTTAAAACCTTGCACGCCACAGCAGTGGATGCTCCGCTGGCATCCAGCATGGGGGCAAGCTCGTTCATATCTGCGCCAACCACATTCGCTTTGCATACCGTCAAAACCGCTTCCAGAAGCTGAGGAAACGTAACACCGCCGGCTTCCGGCGTGCCGGTTCCGCAGAATACCGAGGGGTCAAGGCAGTCTAAGTCAATGGTAAAATAGACCGGGGTCCGGTCTGCAGTCAGCTTTGACATCACCTCACGCAGTCCGTCAAAATCAAATTTATGCAGATTCGTGTGCTCTTCTGCAAATTGAAATTCAGTTCTGTCACCGCTCCGGATGCAGAACTGATGGATTTTTCCGTCGCCAACCATGTCGTGAATCCTGCGGATGACGCAGGCATGGCTGAGCCTTGCGCCGAGATAATCATCCCGAAGGTCGGCGTGGGCATCAAAATGGATTACCTCTACGTTCGGATATTTTTCATACACCGCCCGAAAATTTCCAAGAGTTACCAGGTGTTCGCCGCCGAGAAGCAGGGGAAGCTTGCCGTCACGCAGGATTTCCCCGGCACATTTCTCGATGTCCGCAAGGGCGCTCTCTGCACTTCCAAAGCAAAGCTCCAAATCCCCGCAGTCAAAAATTGACTTATCACACAAATCCTTGTCCTGATACGGACTATAGGTTTCAATGCCAAAGCTTTCGTGCCGGATTGCGGAAGGGCCAAACCTCGCTCCTGGACGGAAGCTTGTGGTGCTGTCAAAGGGTGCGCCATAGATTACGATGGACGCATCCTTATATTCGGCATCACAGCCGATAAAAGTTTCGATGTTCTGCTTCATCCTTCCACCTCCCTCAGCATCTTTTCCAGAAATGCAGGCAGATAGAAGGAGCCGACATGCAGCCTTGCCGTATAATATTCGGTTTCAAGCCCCCGGCTGTTCCATCTTTCTGCATGAAAATCATCAATCGGGTGATATTTTTTGCTTGCAAATCCAAAAAGCCAGTATCCCGCCGCATAGGTGGGAATATGTGCCTGATATACGCGGCTGATGGGAAATGTGCTGACAATCCGCTGATGGCTTCTTCTCATCGCATCTGCATCCTGCTTGTAGAACGGACTCCCCTGCTGATTCACCATAATCCCGTCATCGCGAAGCGCGTTATAGCAGATCCCGTAGAATTCTCGTGTAAAATATCCCTCTGACGGACCGAAGGGGTCTGTGGAGTCCACGATGATCAGATCATATGCGCTGTGGCGCTTGCGGATAAAGCGAAGTGCATTGTCAAAATAAATATGCACCCGCCGGTCATCAAGCCGTGAGGCATTTTCCGGCAGATAGATGCGGCAGGCCTCCAGCACCTGATTATCCATTTCAACCAGGTCTATTTTTTCGATGCTCTCGTACCGTGTCAATTCCTTGACAACGCCGCCGTCCCCTGCGCCAATCACAAGCACATCCCGAATGTCGGGGTGCACCGACATCGGAACATGGGTTATCATCTCATCATAAATAAACTCATCACGTTCCGTCAGCATAACGTTTCCGTCCAGAGCCAGCACACGCCCAAATTCAGGAGTATCAAATATATCAATCTGCTGATAATTGCTCCTTTGGGAATACAGGTGCCGGTTGACCCGAATGCTGTGCTTTACATCCGGGGCATGAAATTCACTAAACCAAAGCTCCACTTAATCCGCTCCCTCCAATATGTTAATATGTTCAATCTCCGCATCCTCTGGCCCTGTCATGGAACAGCCCTTTGCCTTCGCGTATTCAATGTAATGGATGATATCTTTTGTAACTCTCTCGCCCGGCGCCAGAATCGGAATCCCCGGAGGATAACACATGATAAATTCGCTGCAGACACAGTCTGCGCTGTCCTTCAGCAAAACACTCTTTTTCTTGGCATAGAACGCTTCCTGGGGACTGATCACCACCTCCGGCGGCAGATATTCCTGACTGAGAAGCCCCTTGGAGCTTCTTTGATGGCGGCGGCGGATTTCGGCAAGTGCACTTACCAGCCGCTCAAGCTCGCCCATCCGGTCTCCGATGGAAAGATAGGCAAGAATATTTCCGATGTCGCCAAACTCAATCTGGATATCGTATTCATCGCGCAGAAGGTCGTAAACCTCAATTCCGGCAAGGCCGATATCTCTGGTGTGCACCGACAGCTTTGTAGGGTCAAAATCATAGATGGAATCGCCGTTTATCAGTTCTCCGCCGAAGGCATAATAGCCGCCGATGGCATTGATTTCCTCACGGGCATAATCCGCCATTTCCACAACCTTAGAAAAGATTTCCTTTCCCCGTCTTGCCAGATTCCTTCTGCTGATATCCAGGCTTGACATCAGCAGATAGCTTCCTGAGGTTGTCTGTGTGAGATTGATGATCTGTCTGACATAGCCCTCGTTCATTCGTTCTCCAACCAGAAGCAGGCTGGACTGCGTAAGACTTCCGCCGCTTTTATGCATAGAGACCGATGCCATATCCGCCCCGGCCGCCATTGCCGAAATCGGCATATTATCGCCGAAATAAAAGTGTGTTCCATGGGCTTCGTCTGCCAGGCAAACCATCCCGGCCGCATGCGCCATATCCACAATCGCCTTTAAATCACTGCAGACGCCGTAATAAGTGGGATTGTTTACCAGCACCGCCACCGCATCGGGATTTTCGTTTATGGCTTTGGCCACCTGTTCCCGCTTCATACCGAGAGAAATGCCAAGACGAACATCCACCTCCGGATTCACATATACCGGGATTGCGCCGCAGAGCACAAGGGCGTTGATGACGCTCCGGTGCACGTTTCTCGGAAGAATGATCTTATCGCCTCTCTTGCAGGTCGATAAAATCATGGTCTGCACCGAGCTTGTAGTACCTCCGACCATCAAAAACGCGTGGGCCGCGCCAAATGCATCGGCAGCGAGTTCTTCCGCCTCCTTAATCACCGATATGGGGTGACATAGATTGTCAAGCGGCTTCATGCTGTTCACATCAATGCTCACACACTTTTCTCCGAGAAATTCCGTAAGCTCGTGATTTCCTCTGCCTCTTTTATGCCCCGGAACATCAAAGGGCACCACCCGCATATCCCGGAAGGCTTCCAGCGCTTCGTAAATCGGAGCTTTGTTTTGATTCCATTCTCTCTTCTTCATTTTTCACCTCTTCAAATAAGAAAG
>JAUNPZ010000049.1 GCA_030536455.1 Lachnospiraceae bacterium
GAGGAGGTTCATACTAATGTCAGAGTTAAGTTTTGAACAAATGTTAGAAGAATCATTAAAAACTATACGTACAGGAGAGGTTGTCACTGGTAAGGTTATCGATGTGAAAGAAGACGAAATCGTCTTGAATATTGGTTACAAATCTGACGGCATTATTACCCGCAGTGAATATACGAACGAGCCAAACGTTGACCTGACCACTCTGGTACATGTTGGCGATGAGATGGAAGCAAAGGTCGTTAAGGTAAATGACGGCGAAGGCCAGGTAGCTCTCTCCTATAAGAGACTGGCAGCAGACAGAGGAAACAAGAGACTGGAAGACGCATTCAACAACCAGGAAGTTTTGACCGCAAAGGTTGTTCAGGTTCTGGACGGCGGTTTAAGCGTAGTGGTAGAAGAGACCAGAATCTTCATCCCTGCAAGCTTAGTATCCGATTCCTACGAGAAGGATTTATCCAAGTACGCAGGCCAGGATATCGAATTCGTGATTACCGAGTTCAACCCGAGAAGACATCGTGTGATCGGTGACAGAAAGCAGCTTATGGTTGCCAAGAAGGCAGCGATGCAGAAGGAATTATTTGAGAGAATCGCAGTTGGCGATACCGTAGAAGGAACCATCAAGAATGTAACCGATTTCGGTGCATTCATCGACTTAGGCGGCGCTGACGGTTTACTGCACATCTCCGAGATGAGCTGGGGCCGTGTTGAGAATCCAAAGAAGGTATTCAAGACCGGTGAGAAGATTAAGGTTCTGATCAAGGACATCCAGGGCGAGAAGATTGCATTAAGCTTAAAGTTCCCGGAGGCAAATCCATGGGCAAATGCAACTGAGAAGTATGCAGCAGGCAATGTAGTAACCGGCCGTGTTGCGCGTATGACCGATTTCGGTGCATTCGTAGAGTTAGAGCCAGGCGTGGACGCTCTGCTTCATGTATCCCAGATTTCCAAGGAGCATGTAGATAAGCCGGCTGATGTATTAAAGATCGGCCAGGAGATCGAAGCAAAGATTGTTGATTTCAACGAGGCTGACCACAAGATCAGCTTAAGCATCAAGGCTCTTGCCGCTCCTGCAAAGGAAGCGGATGATGCAGACGTAGCAGATGTGGATATTGATGCAGTTGCTGCTTCTGAAGAGTAATTGTAACCGTCCGTGCCTTTGCGGCCACAGGGCAGTTTACAGTTTGTGCACAGATGACGATAAGGATGCCAAAACCATGTAGAAGGGGTTGGCATCCTCTTTTTGTAAATAATATAAAAAAATAATGAAAAATATTAAATTTTTTTGTTGACTAATTGTAAATTATTTGCTATACTGTAAGAAATCACAAACACATACACCGGATTGTTACTGGTAAGCAGGCAAAACCAATTTTGAAGTAGTAAAAGTACATGCTTTTTCTATGCCAAAGCTGGTTTTTTTTATTGGATGAATCGGGCTCCCAGAATCTGTATGGGATTTTCTCGGAGATAAAGGAAATGAGTGTTGATGAAGGTTCAAAAGGTAATTAATAATAACATTGTCAGTTCCATGGACTCCACCGGAAGAGAAGTTATTGTGATGGGGCGGGGAATTGGTTTCAAGATGAAGGAAGGCGCAGAGATTCCGCAGGAAAAGATTGAAAAGATTTTCCGCCTGGACAGCGAGGATAAGCTGGACCGGTTTAAGGACCTTCTGGCCACGCTTCCGCTGGAGCATATCCAGATATCCACGGAAATCATCAATTACGCAAAAAAGGTATTGAACAAGCCGTTGAATCAGAATATTTATATTACACTGACGGACCACATTAATTTTGCGATTGAGCGGTTTCACCAGAATCTGATGTTCCGTACCCCGTTTCTGCGGGAAGTGAGAAGCTTTTACCGGGAGGAATATCTGATCGGGGAGTATGCGGTGGCGCTGATTGAGAAGAAGCTGGGAATCCGGCTTCCGGTAGACGAGGCGGCTTCCATCGGCCTCCATGTGGTGAATGCCGAATATAACACGGCCATGCGGGACACCTTAAATATCACCCAGCTGATTCAGCAGGTGGTGGGGATTGTGACGGATTATTTTCAGATCAGTCTGGATGAGCGAACTTTGAATTATGAGCGTTTCATCACCCATTTAAAGTTCCTGGGCCAGAGAATCTACATGAATGAGCTTCTTAATTCGGATTCGCCCGGATTTTCAGAGGTGATTGCAAAGATGTATCCGGCTGAGTATATCTGCAGCCAGAAGATACAGTATCTGATTAAAGAGAATTACGGACATCAGGTGACCGATGATGAGGTTGCTTATCTGGCAGTACACATTAAGCGGATGCGGATGTCCTGATGCGCAGGTCAAAGAGAAAGAGCGTGACGGAGAAGGGACTGAGCCGCCGCGATAGAACAGGGAGAAAGGGGATATTACATGTTTGGAAGTTTGAAGAAATTATTCGGGGGAAAAAGTGAGGGGGAAAAGGTGATTCTGGCTCCTGTGGCCGGAAAAGCGATTCCTATGAGTGAGGTGAACGATCCGACCTTCAGCCAGGAAATCCTGGGAAAGGGTGCGGCGATCATCCCGTCTGAGGGAAGAATCACTGCTCCGGCAGACGGAGAGATTACCATGGTATTCGATACCAAGCACGCCATCAGCATGATTACCGCAGACAAGGCGGAAATCATCATTCACATCGGCCTGGATACGGTTCAGTTAAAGGGACAGTATTATACGGCGCATGTGAAGGCCGGCGATAAGGTAAAAACAGGAGATCTGCTTCTGGAATTCGATATCGATAAGATTAAAGAGGCCGGATATGATGTAACTACGCCGATTATCATCTGCAATACACCGGATTTTCCGAATATGAAGAGCCGGACCGGTGTGGAGGTAACGGCGCAGGATGTACTGATTCATCTGGATTAAGCTATGGTCAGGTGGGAATATACCATTCGTGACCGCCAGGGCCTGCATGCAAGACCGATTGCGCAGATTGCGGCAGCCCTGATGAAACGTCAGTGCCGGGCTGTAATTTCCGGAAGGCGAGGGGATGCAGACGCGAAGGATATGATGGCGATGATGGGGCTGGGAGCAGGCGTGGGGGAAGTTCTCACCTTCTCTTTTGAGGGAAGGGATGAGGACGCTGCTTCCGAGGAGCTTCAGAATCTGCTGGTTCGGTTAGGACTGTGAAAGCAGTCCGAGCGTTCTGCTTTTGGAAACGTTCCGGCGTTTCTTTCCATGATTTAAGCCCAGGGGGAATGGGTTTAAATAGAAAAATGGTCCCAGAAGGGACGAAGAAAGGGGTAATTTTATTATGATGAAGTATTTACAAAAGTTAGGCAAGTCTTTGATGCTGCCTGTAGCCGTACTGCCGGCAGCCGGTATCCTTTATGGTATCGGTTACTGGATTGACCCGGTTGGCTGGGGTTCTGAAAGTGCAATCGCTGCATTCTGCATCAAGGCCGCATCGGCTCTGATTGACCAGATGGCAATCCTGTTTGCAATCGGTGTTGCAGTCGGCATGGCAGATGACCATGACGGTACGGCTGCATTGTCCGGTCTGGTTTCCTGGCTGATGATTACGACTCTGCTTTCACCGGCAGCAGTTGCACAGTTTAAGGGAATTCCGGTGGAAGAAGTTCCGGCGGCATTCGGCAAGATTCAGAACCAGTTTATCGGTATCCTCTGCGGTATCATCGGTTCCACCTGCTACAACAAGTTTAAGGGAACCCAGCTTCCGGATGCACTGGCATTCTTCAGCGGCAAGCGCTGTGTAGCGATTGTATCCTCACTGGTTTCCATCGTAACTGCGCTGATTCTGTTCTTTATATGGCCAATCGTATTCGCAGGCCTGGTAGCATTCGGTACGGCACTGGTTAACTTAGGACCTCTGGGAGCTGCATTACATGCATTCTTCAACCGTCTGTTAATCCCGGTTGGCTTACACCACACCGTAAACTCTGTATTCTGGTTTGACGTAGCAAACATTAATGACTTAGGTCTGTTCTGGAGCGGCGCAGAAGGCGCGGTAAAGGGCGTGACCGGTCAGTACATGGCAGGCTTCTTCCCGGTTATGATGTATGGTCTTCCGGCAGGCGCTCTGGCAATGTATCATTGTGCAAAGCCTGGTAAGAAGAAAATCGCTGCCGGTTTATTATTCTCCGCAGCCGTATCCTCCTTCTTTACCGGTATCACCGAGCCTCTGGAATTCGCGTTCATGTTCCTGGCTCCTGGACTTTACTTAGTACATGCAATCCTGGCTGGTATTTCTGCATTTGTAGTATCCATCCTGGGAATCCGCGTGGGCTTCAACTTCTCCGCTGGTTTAGTTGACTACATCTTAAGCTTCAAGGCACCGATGGCAAACAAGCCTCTGATGATGATTCCGGTTGGCCTGGTATTCGCAGTCATTTACTATGTAACCTTCCGTTTCGTTATCACCAAGTTCAACTTAAAGACTCCGGGCCGCGAGGATGACGATGATACCGAAGCTGAGTTAAATGCAACTCTGGCTAACAATGACTTTACCGCTGTTGCAGCTGCTGTTTTAGCTGGCTTAGGCGGCAAGGAAAACGTAAAATCCTTAGATAACTGCATCACCAGACTTCGTCTGGAGGTGAAGGATTACACCAAGGTTGACGAGAAGAAGATTAAATCTGCAGGCGTAGCCGGCGTTATCCGCCCAAGCAAGACCGCCGTTCAGGTTATCGTCGGAACCAAGGTTCAGTTCGTTGCTGATGAGATGAAAAAGATGCTGTAAGGCTTAAAGTTAATATAATTTGAACGTTACGGCTAATTTTAGCCCTCTGAACGCCCCCTGTATTGTTCAGGGGGCTTTTTTAACGCAACACCACTATGCAACCGGAAAGGAACGTGCTATACTATATGGAAAAAGTAAAAAGGTATGTTTTGGAAAATACGGAGGAGCGCATATATGATATCAGAAAAGATGAAACCATTAGTAAATAATAATTCGGCCATCCGCGCCATGTTCGAGGAGGGCAAGCGGCTGGCTTCCATCTACGGAGCCGAGAATGTGTATGATTTCAGCCTTGGAAACCCCAATGTTCCGGCGCCGGAGGCGGTGAAGCAGGCGATTATCGATGTGCTGAATGAGGAGGAATCCACCTTTGTTCACGGATATATGAGCAATGCAGGCTATGAGGATGTGCGTCAGGCTGTGGCGGAATCCTTAAATCAGCGTTTCGGCACGAAGTTCCATATGGGGAATATCATCATGACCGTAGGCGCTGCCAGCGGTATGAATATCATCCTGAAAACCATCTTAAATCCGGGGGACCAGGTTATGGCGTTTGCTCCGTATTTTGTGGAGTACGGCAATTATGTGCGTAATTACGATGGAGAGCTGGTGGTGGTTTCTCCGAATACGGAAACCTTCCAGCCGAATTTAAAGGAATTTGCAGAGAAAATCGGGCCGAAGACCAGGGCGGTCATCATCAATTCTCCGAACAACCCCACCGGTGTGGTTTATTCGGAGGAAACCCTGGAGAAAATCGGGGAGATTTTAAGAGCGAAGAGCGAAGAAATCGGTCATGCGATTGTGCTGATTTCCGATGAGCCTTACCGGGAGCTGGCTTATGACGGAGTGTTTGTGCCGTATCCCACCAAGTATTATGACAATACCATCGTAGGCTATTCCTACAGTAAGTCCCTGTCCCTTCCGGGTGAGCGGATCGGCTATGTGGTGATTCCGGATGAGGTGGAGGACAGCCAGGCTGTGACCGCGGCGGCCACCATCGCAAACCGGGTTCTGGGCTCGGTAAATGCGCCGTCCTTAATGCAGCGGGTGATTAAGCGCTGCCTGAATGAGCAGGTGAATCTGGAGGCCTATGACCGGAACCGGAATCTGCTTTATAATTCCCTGACGGAGTATGGCTTTGAAAGCGCGAAGCCGGAGGGTGCATTCTATCTGTTCGTGAAATCGCCGCTGGCGGATGAGAAGGAATTCTGTAATATCTGCAAGAAGCATAATGTGCTGGTGGTTCCGGGAACCTCCTTTGCATGTCCGGGCTATGTGCGGATTGCATACTGCGTATCCTATGAGCAGATTGAACGTTCCCTGCCTGCATTCCAGGCCATTGCCAAAGAGTGCGGTCTGTAAGCGGCGCGGATGTGCAGCAGTTAGGAGGAAATGATGAGACCCTGGGAGAAGAATATCAGAAAGGTGGTTCCTTATGTGCCGGGCGAGCAGCCGAAGGGGGACCGTCTGATTAAGTTAAATACCAATGAAAATCCTTATCCGCCAGCGCCAGGCGTGGAGCAGGCATTGAGGACGATGGACACGGATGCCTTCCGGAAATACCCGGACCCGACGGCCTCCGCTCTGACGGAAGCCCTGGCGGAATACTATCAGGTGGGGAAGAATCAGGTTTTCGTGGGTGTCGGTTCGGACGATGTGATTGGCATGGCGTTTCTTACCTTTTTTAATTCCGACAAGCCGATTTTGTTCCCGGATGTGACCTACTCCTTTTATCCGGTATGGGCGGACCTGTTCCGGATTCCGTATGAGACACCGGCGCTGGATGAGCAGTTTCGGATTCGGAAGGAGGACTACTACAGGGAAAACGGCGGCGTGATTTTTCCCAATCCCAATGCGCCGACCGGACTGGATATGGGGCTGGATGAGATTGAGGATATCCTGAAGCATAACCAGGATGTGGTGGTAATCGTGGATGAGGCCTATGTGGATTTCGGAAGCCAGTCGGCCCTTTCCCTGATTTCGAAATACGAGAACCTGCTGGTGGTGCAGACCTTCAGCAAATCCCGTTCCATGGCGGGGATGCGGATTGGATATGCCATCGGCCATCCGGATTTAATCCGCGCCATGAATGATGTGAAATACTCCTATAATTCCTACACCATGAATATGCCGTCTCTGATGCTGGGAGTGGAAGCGGTGAAGGATGATGCTTATTTTAAAGAGACTCTGGGAAAAATCATGAAAACCAGAGAGGAGACAAAAGGCTGGATGAAGGAGCTGGGCTTTTCCTTCCCGGATTCCAAGTCGAATTTCCTCTTTGCGTCTCATGAGCGGGTTCCGGCCGTTGAGATTTTTGAGGCATTAAAGAAGGAACAGATTTATGTCCGCTATTTCAAGCAGCCCAGACTGGAGAATTATCTGCGGATTACCATCGGAACCGATGCGGAGATGGCGGCGCTTAAGCAGTTTCTGGAATCGTTCTTAAGCGGGCGCTGAACGACTGGCGCGATGTTTCGGAAAGGAAGAGGTGAGAGGTATGGCGCGGCTGACAAGAATTTTCCGGTATCTTCTGAATATTCTGATACCGGTCTGCGGCTGGCTTCTGGTTATCATCCTGGGGCCGAAGGTTCTTCGCTTTTTCATGCCGTTTGTGATTGGGTGGATACTGGCCATGATTGCAAATCCGCTGGTGCGGTATCTGGAGAAGCATCTGAAAATTGTCCGGAAGCACAGCTCTGTGCTGATTGTGGTGCTGGTGCTGGCCGGTCTGATTGGGCTGATCTACCTTGTCTGCTCCAAGCTGATTGCAGAGAGCGCCGGTTTAATCCGGGATTTGCCGGTCTTGTTTGAGACGGCAAAGGCGGAGGTTCTGCTGGCGGTGGGGAAGCTGAATCACATTTTTGTGCGTTTCCCGGAAAGCGTGCAGAGCTTCATTCGGGATTTTGGAAATAATCTGGGAACCTATCTAAGCAGCCTGATTCAGAAGATTGCCACGCCTACGGTGGCAGTGGCCGGCAATGTGGCCAAACGGATACCGGCGCTGTTCGTCAGCTTTATCATCACCGTGCTTTCCTCCTATTTCTTTATTGCAGAGCGGGATAAAATCATGGCGGAGATAAAAAAATGGATGCCGGACTGGCTCTGCACCTACGCTTCCTATCTCAGAGGAGACGTGAAGCGGCTGATTGGCGGATATTTCCTGGCGCAGTTTAAAATCATGTTTGTGGTGGCGCTGATGCTGGCGGCAGGATTTCTGGTGCTGGGAGTGGATTACGGCCTGGCGTTTGCGCTGCTGATTGCACTGCTTGACTTTCTGCCCATGTTTGGAACCGGAACGGCGCTGGGACCGTGGGCGCTGGTGAAGCTTTTGTCCGGCGAATATGCATTTGCCATCGGGCTGATTCTTTTGTATGTGCTGACCCAGGCCGTGCGCCAGCTGATCCAGCCGAAGATTGTGGGGGATACCATGGGGCTTCCGCCGCTGGTGACGCTGTTTTTGCTGTATCTGGGCTTTAAGGTGGCCGGGATTGCCGGTATGATCATCGCCGTTCCAGTGGGGCTTTTTGTGGACAGCTTATATCGCCACGGGGCGTTCCGGGCGATTATCGAGAACGGAAGACTGCTGGCTGCGGAGGTGAATGCCTTCCGCCGGGAGGAAAACAGGGATGAGGAGAAGTGAGTGTGAAAACAGAAAATAATCTGGATACAGATCAGATACGCCAGTTGGTTTGGAGACTGGCGTTTCCTTCTATGCTGGCGCAGTTTGTCAGCGTTTTTTATAGTATTGTAGACCGTATGTATATCGGGAATATTCCGGAAATCGGAGAGACGGCTCTGGCGGGGGTGGGAGTCTGCGGGCCCATTGTTACCATGGTGTCCTCGGCGGCCTTCTGGGTCGGAGTAGGCGGTGCGCCTCTTTTAAGCATCCGCCTGGGACAGAAGAACCTGGAGGGAGCCAGACGGATTCTGGCTAACTGCTTTCTGCTTCTGACGGTGATGGCCGGAATCATCACCGCAGGCGCGTTTTTGATGAAAGAGCGTCTGCTGATGTGGTTCGGCGCCAGCGAGAATCTGTTCCCCTATGCCAATGAGTACCTGACCTGGATTCTTCTGGGGACCGTGTTTGCGCTCCTCTCGGTAGGAATGAACCAGTTCATCATCTGTCAGGGATTTTCCAGGGTGGGCATGATGTCGGTGCTGCTGGGCGCGGTGCTGAATATCATTCTGGACCCGGTTTTTATCTTTGTGTTCCATATGGGCGTAAAGGGAGCCGCCATCGCCACGGTGCTGTCCCAGATGGCCTCCTGCCTTTATGTGCTGAAATTCCTGCTGGGAGAGCGGCCTGTGGTGCCGATTACCTTTGGCGGCTATGAAGGGCAGATTATGAAGCGGGTGCTGACGGTAGGGCTGACGCCATTTGTGATCATTGCCCTGGACAATGTGATGATCATTTCCCTCAATGCCCAGATACAAAAGTACGGCGGCCCGCTGCGGGGCGATATGCTTTTGTCCTGCAACACCATTCTGCAAAGCTTTATGCTGATCGTCACCATGCCCCTGGGCGGCATCACCAGCAGCACCCAGACCATACTGGGCTATAATTACGGGGCGAAGCGTCCGGACCGGATCCGGAAGGCGGAGAAGCATATCCTGATCCTCTGCCTGGCCTTTAATTCCATTATGTTTCTCATATCCCGGTATTTTTCGGAATATTTTGTGATGCTGTTTACCCGGAATCCGGAGTATATCAAGATGACGGTAAAAGCCATCGGCATCTATGCGCTGATGATCATTCCGCTGGGGCTTCAGTACATGGTGGTGGACGGAGCCACCGGAATGGGACTGTCTAAGATTGCCATCAGCCTGTCGCTGTTTCGAAAGGCCGTGTATTTTCTGTGCATCTTCCTGATTCCGGCAGTATGGGATATCGAACAGATTTTTTACGCGGAGCCGGTGTCGGACTTTTTAAGCCCGATTGTGTCTGCGGTCGTTTTTGCAGCAATTATCAACCGGGTGATTGAACATGGGGCGTCGGAGACTGGCTGAGGAACGTGCGGTTTATTCCCGAAGCCACTTGCTCAGCTCCTTTCGTATCACGGAAAATGGTGCCGGTCCCACATCCAGCAGGAACCGGTGAAATTCTTTTGCGGAAAAGTCCTCCTTCAGGGTCTTTTCCGCTTTTTCTCTCATATCCGAAAATTCCAGGTATCCCACATAGTATTCCAGATAATTGGTCGGATTATCCACCATGGCATGATAAAGAGCGGCGGCGGAGGTCTGCTCCGGGTCATCGTAATACTGGCTGATGTACTCGGATATCTCCGGGATTTTCCAGCCCTGGTCATTGACCATGATATCCAGATAGGCGTGAATGCCTAGGTTGACCAGCGAATTTAAGGATTTCAGCTCCGCCATGGCCGGGTCCAGCCCGCTGTCCATCTGGTAGGAAAGGCTTTCCACATAAGTGGCCCAGCCTTCGCTGTAGGCGGGGAAGGAGAGCAGATGCCGGAATGGAGCCGGGTTCTGCTGGATAAAATAGGAGGTCTGATACAGATGTCCCGGATAGCCTTCGTGGGCCAGAGTGGAGAAAAGCTGGCTGCTGCCGGAGGCCGCGCTGCCTGGATTGATGTAGATGGTGTTGTGTCCGGCCAGGTCCATGGGCGGCGTCAGATAAAAGGCCGGGCTCAGGACGGGTTCCAGAACCTTCGGTACATAGTGCAGGCTGTAGTCGGCGCAGATGGGCTCCGGAAAATCCGCTGCCATACTTTGCCGGAGGTGGTTTAAGATGTCCTCCGGCTCCGTCCGGGAAAAGGAGGCTTCTGCATACCGGTCCAGAAGGTCCGGCTGCTCCGCCGCAAGCTCTGCGATTCGAAGCGAGTCCCGGCGGAGCCGTTTTTCAATGGATTTTCTTAAGGTGTCCACACTCCGGCAGGAGGTTCCGGTGGAAGAGAACACCAGGTACCGGTAATACTCTTTTCCTCCGGGAAAATGGCAGAGGCCGCCTTCTGCTGCATCGGTCCCCTTTAACTGCTCCAGCCCGGCGATCAGATGCTGGTAGGCCGGGATAAAGGACCGGGCAACCAGCTCGTCATGCCGGCGGGTATACTCTTTTTTCTGTTCCTCGGACAGTCTGGAGAAGGACTGGAGCCGTTCTTCAAAGGTTCCGGTGAGGATGCAGCCCTTTCCGGGAGTCAGATAGGGGGTGCAGGAGTCGATGACCCGCTGGATGGCATCTTCGGTCATCCCAAGCCCCAATCCGGCCTTTTCCTGCTCCAGCGTTAAAAGCTGTCCGAAATAATCATCCAGCCCGGCCAACAGGGAGAGATAGTCCTCCACATCCTCCGGATTGTAGAAGGCGTACTCGGCCAGCAGGATGGGAAGCTGGGCCTGAACGCCGATGGTGGGGGCCAGGGGCTGGAAAAAGCCCTCCAGCCCCTCCAGGGACCGCTCTGTTTTTAGAAATGCTTCCAGAATGGCATAATCAAGCTGCTCCTGTTCATTCAGCCGGGACTTTCGGATAGCGTGAAGCCGGGTCTGGTAATCCTTCATGCACTGCAGGTCCTCCCGGACTGCCTGCAGGCTGACTTCTCCGTACAGGCTTTCCGCCTCCTGGATGCCGAAGGTCTCCGGAGCTGACAGGGAGTAGTGAAGATCGATTAAGGAGTCGTCCACCTGGTCCCGGAAAATATCATCCGTGAGCTGGTGAAAGGCCTGCCGGTCTGGGGATAAGGCCTGATCCGTCTGCTGCGTCTGTTCCGACGTCAGGGCCCGGCCGGATGTCCCGCCGCATCCGCCAAGGAGGCCGAAAAGCCCCAGCGCGGCGCCAAGGGACAGAGCCAGAAGGCGGCGTTTCAATAAAAATGCCGCTGACTTTGAAAAAGCAAGCGGCGGATTCGTATGTTTTAATTCGTTTCTCTGCAATTTTTTCATAGATTCCCTCCGATTCTGTTTATTATAAAGCATATTCGGAGGGAACACAAGTTAGAGCCTTTTTTCATTCGAAAATCTGTATCAGAATCTTCCCTTTATGATGATGCTGACTCTCTTATAAATCAGGGCGGTAATCAAAGATACCAGAGTGCCTTTTAACAGGTTAAAGGGCAGGACAGCCAGCATGATAAAACCGGTCAGGCTGTTGATGCCTGGGTTTACGGCAGTTCCCATCGCCACCAGCTTTTCAATCGGCATATGGAAGGCGGCTGCATAGACCGGAAGCATCACGAAGGCGTTGGTGAAGCATCCCACCATCACCATGATAACAACGCCGGCTGCCATGCCGAGGAAGGCAGAGTTCCGGCTCTTGTGGTGCTTATAGATCAGGGCGGCCGGAACGGCCAGAGAGCAGGCCTGCACCCAGTTGGAGAATTCTCCTACACCGGCGGTGCTGGTTCCGGTCATGACCAGGTTGATCAGAATTTTGATGCCGGCAATCACCATACCGGCCACCGGACCTAAGGCGAAGGAGCCGATTAAAACCGGCACATCGCAGAAATCAAGCTGATAGAACGGCGGCGCGAAGGGGACCGGAAACTGAAAATACATCAGTACGCCGGAGAGCGCGCCGAACATGGCCATCAGCACCATATTCTTGGTAGTCAGAAGCTTTTTCGCCGGATTCTGCCGGGCGGTGTGTTTGTCCGGACGGCTGGCGTCTGTGGTCTGTTTTGCGGTAAGTTCCATAATAAAATTCCTCCTTTTTTGCGGTTCTTCCTGAGGAATGGCTGCTTTGAGAGCGGGAATGGCGGAAGCATCAGAAAAATCAGAAAAGCCCCGGATATCAATCCGGGGCGCTTATCCAATCCACATATTGCGAAATCATCAAAACAACAATCTTCTCTCATCCAGACTATACTGTCGGTTTCGGAATCTCACCGAATCAGCCGTGCATGCACGGGTCGCGGACTATACCGCCGGTAGGGAATTTCACCCTGCCCCGAAGAACGTATTCATTTTTACAGCCTTATTATATGGCGGCCCGGAGGATTTGTCAATGTTTTCGCAGTTATTATGAAAAAATCACGATTAATCTGGTAAAGTACGTCAAAATAGTATATAATATTTCAGGTAAATGCCTGGAAACAGGAGGAAGTTTAGGAGGAAGCTATGCTTACATTAGAGAATTTGTCCTTTGACGTCGCAGACGCAAAAGGAGAGAAAGGGATTATTAAAAACTTAAGCCTTACCATCGGGGAAGGAAAGTTTGTGGTGATTACCGGGCCGAACGGCGGCGGAAAGTCTACGCTGGCCAAGCTGATTTCCGGAATCGAGAAGCCTACAGGCGGCCGGATTTATTTTGATGGCGAGGATATCACCGATAAGAGCATTACAGACCGCGCCAATCTGGGAATCAGCTATGCGTTCCAGCAGCCAGTGCGTTTTAAGGGGGTCCAGGTCCTGGATTTGATCCGCCTTGCGGCGAAAACCAAGCTGTCGGCCGCAGATGCCTGCCGGTATCTGTCCGAGGTGGGACTGTGTGCCAAGGATTATATCAACCGTGAGGTGAACGCCAGCCTTTCCGGCGGCGAGTTAAAGCGGATTGAGATTGCCACCGTTCTGGCGCGCAGCTCCAGACTGTCGGTATTTGATGAGCCGGAGGCGGGAATCGACTTATGGAGCTTCCAGAACCTGATCCAGGTGTTCGAGCGGATGCGGGAGAATACAAAGGGCTCCATCCTGATCATCTCCCATCAGGAGCGGATTTTGAATATCGCGGATGAAATCGTGGTAATCGCAGATGGACAGATTACCAAGCAGGGCAGCCGGGAGGAGATTCTGCCGGAGATTTTGGGAACCAGCGCAGCCGTGGATGCCTGCAGCATGTTTTACAAGGGAGGCGACAAGAAATGATAGATGAAATCCAGAAGACCTTATTAGAGCAGGTGGCCGGCCTGCACGCCGTACCGGAGGGCGCTTATAACCTTCGAGCGAACGGAAAGACCGCGGAGCGGAATACCACGGCCAACATCGATATCATTTCCAAGCCGGACGGCAGCGGCATCGAAATCCACATCAAGCCGGGCACCAGGAACGAGAGCGTGCATATCCCGGTGGTATTGAGCGAGAGCGGATTAAAAGAGACGGTTTATAATGATTTTTATATCGGTGAAGGCGCGGATGTGGTAATCGTGGCGGGCTGCGGCATTCATAACTGCGGAAATCAGGATTCGGAGCATGACGGCATCCATCGCTTCTTCATCGGAAAGAATGCCAAGGTAAAGTATGTGGAGAAGCATTACGGCAGCGGAGAGGGAGCCGGAGAGCGCATCTTAAATCCAGGCACGGAGGTGACCATGGAGGAGGGAAGCTATATGGAGATGGAGACGACCCAGATCAAGGGCGTGGATTCCACGGAGCGGAGCACCAGGGCCGACCTGGCAGCCGGTGCGAAGCTGATTGTGCGGGAACGTCTTCTGACCCATGGCCATCAGTCTGCTGTCAGCACCTTTGATGTGAATCTGAATGGGGAGGATTCCAGCGCCAACGTGATTTCCCGTTCGGTGGCAAAGGAAAACTCTTACCAGAAGTTTGTATCCCGGCTTCACGGCAATGCAAAATGCGCCGGACATACGGAATGTGATGCCATTATCATGGACCACGCGAACATCTCCGCCGTGCCGGAGCTGACGGCGAATAACCCGGATGCGGCCCTGATTCATGAGGCGGCCATCGGCAAGATTGCCGGAGAGCAGATCATCAAGCTGATGACGCTGGGACTGACGGAGGAAGAGGCGGAGGCCCAGATTATCAACGGCTTCTTAAAGTAAAAATTCATGTGACGGCAGAAAAACGGCATATTTTCCCGGCTTCGATGATAGAATAGATAGGAGAGGGAATGGTTTTTGAAAACCGGAATATGAGGTAGCTGCCGTGGAAGACCAGAAGCTGGAGAATCTATTGAACCTTGCATTGGATGCGACAGAGGAAGAGCGGGAGAAGTCGCCGGAGCTGGAGGCGGGATACGATCCCGGAGAGAGGACCTGGGAGCTCATCGTCCGCTATTCCGGCAGCCTGGAGGAGGTCCGGGATATGGGAATCCGGGTGGAGGAGCTGTTAAGCGGCTACGCCATCCTATGGGCGCCCCAGAGCCGGATTTCGGAGGTGAGCCGCCTTCCTCAAATCGAATACATGGAAAAACCGAAGAGGCTGTTTTTCGCCGTGTATCAGGCGAGGGCGGCTTCTTGCCTTGCGCCTCTGCAGGAGGGCGGACTGGGGCTGACGGGAAAGGGGACCCTTGTGGCGGTGCTGGATTCCGGCATCGACTATTTCCATCCGGATTTCCGGAATGAGGACGGCAGCACCCGCATCCTCCTTCTCTGGGACCAGGTGCTGGACCGCATTTTTACTCAGGAGGAAATTAACGAGGCGCTTCAGGCAGGCAGCCGGAGGGACGGACTTTCCCTGGTGCCTTCCGTGGACCCCGGCGGCCACGGCACGGCTGTGGCAGGAATTGCGGCAGGAAACGGAAGAGAGAGCGGCGGCCGGAACCGGGGCGTGGCATATGAGAGCCAGCTTCTGGTGGTTCGCCTTGGCGTGCCGGAGGCGGATGGATTTCCCAGGACGACCCAGTTAATGCGGGCTGTGGATTTTGCGGTCCGAACCGGTGCAAGGCTGGGGATGCCCACGGCGGTGAACATCAGCTTTGGCAATACCTACGGCTCCCACGACGGAACCAGTCTGCTGGAAACCTTTCTCGACGAGGCGGCCGGATTTGGCCGGAATGTAATCGTGGTGGGGACGGGAAATGAGGGCGGAAGCGGCGGACATACCTCCGGACGGCTGGAGATGGGCCGTGAGGAGGAGATTCTGCTTTCTGTGGCGCCCTTTGAGACCGGTTTCAGCGTCCAGCTCTGGAAGTCCTACGCGGACCGGTTCCGGATCCGGCTGGCGGCCCCCTCCGGGGAGGAATTCGGTCCCTTTCCGGAGCAGCCGGGGACCAGAAGATACCGCTACCGGGAGACGGAGATTCTGCTGTATTACGGAGAACCCAGTCCCTACAGCCAGGCCCAGGAAATTTTTTTCGATTTCCTTCCGGGAGACACCTACTTAAACAGCGGCGTGTGGCGGATTCTTTTGGAGCCGGTGCGGCTGGTAACCGGACGCTTTGATTTGTGGCTTCCTTCCCACAGCTCGCTGAATCCGGCGACCCGTTTCCTGGCCCCGGTACCGGACATTACGCTGACGATTCCCTCCACGGCCAGGAAGGTGATCTCCGTGGGAGCCTATGACGCCTCCTACCAGTCCTACGCCCAGTTTTCCGGCCGCGGCTATACCCGCGTGGGCAGTCTGGTAAAGCCGGAGCTGTCTGCGCCAGGCACGGACATTCTCACAACCTTATCCGGAGGCGGATACGGCCGCGTAACAGGGACCTCATTTGCAGCGCCCTTCGTGACGGGCACTTCCTCCCTCTTGATGGAATGGGGCATAAATCAAGGAAATGACCCCTATCTTTACGGAGAAAAAGTGAAGGCCCGGCTGATACGGGGAGCCAGACACCTTTCCGGGTTTGCAGAGTGGCCGAATCCGGAACTTGGATATGGTGTTCTTTGTGCGGCGGACAGTCTATGAAAAAAATTTACAAAAAATTTCGAAATTTTCATTTTATCGACCGCAAATATATTCATTTTCGACTACACTAATGTCAAAGGAGAGATTGTACTATGAACATTAATGAAGCAACTATTACTCGTATTCGAACACTGAGCAAAGCTCAGAGACTGTCCATGTATGAACTGGCTTACAAAACCGGAATGCCGCCGTCCACTGTAAAAAGTATTATGAACGGCAAGAGCAAAAATCCCGGAATTGTAAACATCAAGAAAATGGCAGAGGGCTTAGGCCTGACCATCAGAGAATTTTACAATGATGATATTTTTGATAATCTGGAACAGGACGAATAATGAGGGACAAATGAGAAAGCTGGCTGTCAGCCCAAAGTGGGAGGACAGCCAGTTTTTCTTTCCGTGCGCCAATCAGCAGGATTCTTTCCACAAAACAGTGTTAATTACTGGGAATTTATGATATAATGAGCGTTAGCGAGCTGGAGCAAACGAAGTTTGGTCCGAGGGAGCGGCGAATGGCGCCCACGATAGCTGCGAAGCAGCGTGAAGCGCCGGAGGCGCGAATCGTGGGATAATGAGCGTTAGCGAGCTGGAGCAAACGAAGTTTGGTCCGAGGGAGCGGACGGAATCGGGAAATGTGGCAGAAGATGTGGCACGAAATGCGGCGCTGGAAGGAGGCACCTATGACAGTAAGGGAACATCAGGAGCAGTGGGAGGAACAGTATTTGAGTCCGTATGCGTCTTTGAGCAGCCGGACGCGGGGACGTGACCGGGAGGAAGGGCTCTGCGATATCCGTCCGGAATACCAGAGGGACCGGGACCGCATCCTGCACAGCAAGTCCTTCCGCAGGCTGAAGCACAAAACCCAGGTGTTCCTGTCACCGGAGGGAGACCATTACCGGACACGGCTCACCCACACCCTGGAGGTGTCTCAGATTGCAAGAACCATATCCAGGGCGCTGCGTCTGAACGAGAATCTGACGGAGGCCATCGCGCTGGGCCATGACCTGGGGCACACGCCCTTCGGCCACTCCGGCGAGGCGGTGCTGAACCGAATCTGTCCCTTCGGCTTTGCCCACTATGAGCAGAGCGTGCGGGTGGTGGAGCTTCTGGAGAAGAACGGGGCGGGGTTAAACCTGACCTGGGAGGTGAGGGACGGAATCCGGAACCACCGGACCAGCGGGAATCCCTCGACTCTGGAGGGAGCCGTGGTCCGTCTGTCGGATAAGATTGCATACATTAACCATGATATCGATGACGCCATCCGGGCCAGGATGTTTGAGGAGCCGGACCTTCCGGAGGAATTTACCGATGTTCTGGGCCACAGCGTAAGAGAGCGGCTGAACGCCCTGATCCATGATGTGATTTTCGGAAGCATGGACCAGCCGCGGATCGTGATGTCACCGGAGATGGAGACGGCCATGCAGGGACTGCGCCAGTGGATGTTCGAGCATGTTTACCGCAGTGACATTCCGAAGGCGGAGGAGTCCAAGGCCCAGCAGCTCATCGTGTTTTTATATGATTATTACTGCCATCATGTGGAGCGGCTGCCGCTGGAGTACCGGATTATGATGGAGCGCCTGGGAGAGTCGAAGGAGCGGGTGGTCTGTGATTACATTGCCGGAATGAGTGACAGCTATGCCATCGACCAGTTCGAGGAGCTGTTCGTGCCGAAGGCGTGGAAGGTCTGAAGCGATACCAAAAGTAGAAAGGAAGAAAGAGTTCATGCGTTATCCGGAAGAAGTGATTGAAGAGGTTCGGGTGAGAAATGATATCGTGGATGTGATATCCGGATATGTGAAGCTTCAGAAGAAGGGGAGCAACTATTTCGGCCTGTGTCCGTTTCATAATGAAAAATCTCCGTCCTTTTCCGTATCCCCCGGAAAGCAGATGTATTACTGCTTTGGCTGCGGGGCGGGCGGCAATGTGATTACCTTTATCATGGAATATGAAAATTACTCCTTCAGCGAGGCTTTGAAGCTTCTGGCGGACCGGGCGGGAATCGCCCTGCCGAAGCAGGAGTACAGCAGGGAGGACCAGGAGCGGGAGGATTTAAAGAAGACGCTTCTGGAGATCAATAAGCTGGCAGCCAACTATTTTTATTATCAGCTCAAGCATCCGCAGGGACAGACGGGCTATGAATACTTAAAGAACCGCCAGCTGAGCGATGAAACCATCCTGCGGTTTGGGCTGGGGTATGCGAATAAGACCAGCGATGACCTGTACCGCTATTTAAAGAGCAGGGGCTATGAGGACCAGGTGCTGCGGGAATCCGGGCTGGTGACCATCGAGGAGAGGGGAAGCCGGGACAAGTTCTGGAACCGGGTGATGTTCCCGATCCTGGATGTGAATAACCGCGTGGTCGGCTTCGGCGGCCGTGTGATGGGGGAGGGAGAACCCAAGTACTTAAACTCACCGGAAACGAAGCTGTTCGACAAGAGCCGGAACCTGTTCGGCCTGAATTTTGCCAGGACCTCCAGGGAAAAATACATCTTGATCTGCGAAGGCTACATGGATGTGATTGCCATGCACCAGGCGGGCTTTACCAATGCGGTGGCCTCTCTTGGAACTGCGTTTACCAGCCAGCATGCGGCGCTTTTAAAGCGGTACACGGAGCAGGTGATTCTGACCTACGACAGCGATGGGGCAGGAGTGAAGGCGGCGCTGAGAGCTATCCCGATTTTAAAGGGCGTGGGCATGTCCATCAAGGTGCTGAATATGCAGCCTTACAAGGACCCGGACGAATTTATAAAAAATATGGGAGCGGATGCCTTCCGCCAGCGGATTGCGGAGGCCAAGAACAGCTTCCTTTTTGAGATTGATGTGTTAAAACGGCAGTTCCAGATGGAGGACCCGGAGCAGAAGACCCGGTTTTACCAGGAAACGGCAAGGAAGCTTCTGGAATTTCCGGAGGCGCTGGAGCGGGATAATTATATTCAGGCCGTTTCCAGGGAACACTATATTCCATATGAGGACCTGCGGCGGCTGGTGAATCAGCTCGGAAGCCGCATCGCTCCGGGAACACCGGTCCGGGCGGACGAAATTGCAGGGCAGGAGGAGAAAAAGAAGACGGCAAGAAAGAACAAGGAGGAGGGAAACCGGCAGTCCCAGCGGCTATTGCTTACCTGGCTGATTGAGAAGCCGTATCTCTTTGATAAGATTCGGGGAATTATCACGGCAGAGGATTTTGTGGAGCCGCTGTATCATCAGGTGGCGGAGATGGTATTTGAAGAGCATGAGAAGGGGGAAGTGAACCCGGCGGGAATTCTGAATCATTTCATCAATGACGAGGAGCAGTACCGGGAGGTGGCGGCCCTGTTTCATGCCAGTCTGCGGGAATCTCTGAACAATGAGGAGCAGAAAAAAGCATTTTCCGAGACGGTGATGAAGGTGAAGAAGCACAGTCTGGACTGGGCCAGCAGGCGGGCTCAGGATATCAATGAATTACAGCGGATTATTAAGGAACAGGCAGCGCTTGGCAGTCTGCACATTTCTCTGGAGGATTGAGAAACGGTACAGGAAACTGCCGCAGAGAATCCGGCTGTGGAAGGGTGGCGAACATGGAAGAAAAAACTGGCACATTGGAAGAGAAGCTGTCCGGCCTTCTGGAGCTGGCGAAACGAAAGAAAAATGTCCTGGAGGAGAAGGAGATTCAGGAGTTTTTCCGCCCGGAGGTCTTAAGCGAGGAGCAGACAGACCGGATTTATGAGTTTCTGGATGAACGCCACATCGACGTGCTTCGGACGACCGGGGACCCGGACCTGGACCCGGAGCTGTTTGCGGAGGAGAATCTGGAGGACGAGGAAGAGATTGATATGGAGCATATCGACCTTTCCGTGCCGGAGGGGGTCAGTCTGGAGGACCCGGTCCGCATGTATCTGAAGGAAATCGGAAAGATTCCCCTGCTGTCTGCCGATGAGGAGATTGAGCTGGCAAAAAAAGCAGCGCTTGGAAACCATGAGGCGAAGCAGCGGCTGGCGGAGGCGAATCTGCGTCTGGTGGTCAGCATCGCCAAGCGGTATGCGGGCCGCGGAATGCAGTTTCTGGACCTGATCCAGGAGGGCAATCTGGGGCTGATTAAGGCGGTGGAGAAGTTCGATTACACCAAGGGCTACAAGTTCAGCACCTATGCGACCTGGTGGATTCGCCAGGCAATTACCAGGGCAATCGCGGACCAGGCCAGGACCATCCGGATTCCGGTCCATATGGTGGAGACCATCA
>JAUNPZ010000200.1 GCA_030536455.1 Lachnospiraceae bacterium
TCATTCAGATGGAACAGGAAAAACTCGCACTCCGGGCCTACATAGAAGCGGTATCCCAGCTTTTTCGCATGATTCAGCGCTTTCCGGAGCACATACCGCGGGTCACCCTCGAAGGGGGAGCCGTTCGGACGGTACACATCGCAGATCAGACGGGCCACGCTGCCCTGCTGCGGTCTCCATGGAAATATCTCAAAGGTATCCAAATCCGGATACAGATACATATCGGTCTCATCATCCCGCACAAATCCTTCGATGGCGGAACCGTCAAACATACAGCGGTTATCCAGCGCCTTCTCAAGCTGGCTGGACGTAATGGTTACGTTCTTAAGCATCCCGAAAATATCGGTAAACTGCAGACGGATGAACTCCACATCCCGCTCCTCTGCAAGGCGCAGAATGTCCTCTTTCCTGTATTTGCTCATATCGTTTTCCTCTCTTTAACTTTGAAAATCCGCCGCCGGATTCTCTGGCGATTTACTACAGTAAACTATAACAGTTCGGATTTTATTTGTCAATATTCTGGAAGAAGATGACAGAAGGAAAAAATTGCAGCTGAAAAAATTGCGTTAAAAAAGGAATCCTGCTGGCAGAATTCCCTTTCCTTCGTTTTCTCTATCAGTTTCAAACACGCTCTCATCCAATCAGCCGGTAAATCCCGGACCATGCTCCCCAGCGGTCGTTTCCGTCACCGAGGATGCCGGGCGGTTGGTATGAACGGTGCCGCTTGGTCCTGATGTGCTCTGCCCCGGCCCTGGAGAAACCTCTTCCTCCAGGCTTCCCGGCGCATTCACATGACCCGGTCCGAATCCCTCATCGCTTTCCGTCGTCTGCTGAGTTCCCGGTTTGGTGGTTCCAGGCTTCGTGGTCTCCCCGCTGTCGGCTGTTCCCGGCTTTGTGCCGGTTCCGGGTTTGGTCGGCTCCCCGCTGTCGGAGGTCCCAGGCTTCGTGGTCGCTCCGTTGTCGGTGGGTCCCGGTTTCGTGGTCTCCTCGCTGCCTGTGGTTCCCGGCTTCGTGGTTCCGGGCTTTCCTCCCGGCACGGTCGGAACCATGATTGCATGATTCGGGTCGTTAATCAGCTCATCCTCCGGCACATATTCATCCGAATTGCTGTCTGGATGCTCGCCTTCTTCCGTCTCCCGGTCCGGCTTCTCGATGATTCGGCCGTCCTCATCGGTCTCCGGCTCCGGCTTCTCGATGATTTTGCCGTCCTCATCCGTCTCCGGTTCTGCTGCAGATTCCTCGCTCTCCGCCTCTTCGCCGTCCCGGCTTTCTCCATCGGCGTCCGTCTCTCTGGATACAGCGTCTTCCTCCTCATCCGGCTTGTCGGCGTTCTCTTTATAGGACTCGGACATCTTCTCGATGTCCTCCTGATTGATCTGCTCGCCGGAATCCGCGGATTTCGCACTGTTGTAGGCGATATCCTCACTGATTCTCGTCACATGGCTGGACGGCTGGTAATTCTCCGTGCCAAACAGGAACTGATGCAGCTTGACTACATTCGAAGACAGCGTAACCGGAACCACACAGTCCATCTTTCCTACGTTCTGGGTTTTTAAGTCAAATGGGAATCCCGTGGTTTCTCCCAGATAATATTTCGTCACATTCTTTGCCAGGTCCATCAAGTCATCCAGCTTAAAGCTGTGGGCCACCTGCGGCAGGCAGACGCCGATTACCGTATGAAGCACCTTGATATCCGCCTTTTTCGCCTTCTCCAGGCACTGGTTAATCACCGCCCGCTGACGCTCCGTCCGCTGGAAATCCGTGTCCATCTTACGCAGACGGCAGTATGCAACCGCCTGTACGCCGTCCAGATGCTGGAGTCCCGGCTTCTTCAGATGCTGGGAATACACACCGGTATTCTCGACTACGGAAGTAATGTAGCCGTTAATCTGCTTAAATTCCGCATTCGTTATCTCGATATCCACACCGCCCAGATTATTGATAGCATCGGCAACCGCCTTCCAGTTTACCGCAACAAAATCATCCACCGCAATATCCAGATTTTCATTCAGGGCCTTGATGGCCTGCTCCGGGCCGCCCCTTGCGTAAGCCTCATTAATCTTCTTATACGGATTCTTCTCGCCTACCTTCAGATAAGTGTCCCGGTAAACGCTGGCCATCTTGATTTCACCAGTCTCCCGATTAATGCTGCAGATGATGATAACATCGGAATTCGCGCCCTTTCCCAGATTTCCATCCTTGGAATCCACACCGAAAACCGCAACCTTCCAGAAGCCCTTCTGCACCTTTTCCGTCTCGATATCCAGATTCGGATTCGTCATCACCTCCTGGATATCAAACTCCACATCCTGAGACAGGTCAAGAAGATGACTCACATAATACACTGCGCCGCCTACTGCCGCCGCAATCAACAGAAACACCGCCAGCGCCACCGCCTTCCACGGTGAAGCTTTCTTTCGTCTTCCCCTGCTGGCCGGCCTTCTGCCCTGACTCTGCATCTGCCTGCCGGCTCTGCTGTTTTTATCGACACTCATACGGAGAACCTCCTGCTTTTCTTTTCTGAACGCCTGTTTTCAGGCATATTCCAAACACTGTCCTTCATTATAGCAAAAGTCCCGCCGGTTTTTCTGACAATTTTCTTACGAAAATATATCCAATTTATAAAATCCTGATGTATGGCAGAACTAATTGGAAAATCCAGGGCCGGATGGAATCTGGGGAACCGAACTGCTGCCGCCTGCGCTGCCGGGACCCGGAGCCCCTGCGCCGCCTGCTGCTGTCGGCTCCGTCACCGGCGTGCTGCTTCCCCCATTGGAGCCGCCGGGGCCTGCTGTATTTCCCGGATTCGTGCTGCCGCCGGGGCCGCCTGCGCTTCCGTTATCCGTGCCGCCTCCACCAGGGCCGGCCGTGTTTCCCGGATTCGTGCTGCCGCCGGGGCCTGCCGTGTTTCCTGGATTCGTGCCGCTTCCGCCGGGACCTGCTGTATTTCCGGTCTGGTTCTGATTCGGCTGCGCAGAAGGAGTGGTAGGAGCCGGAGGATTTTCGGATGGCTTCGTTGGTGCCGGACTGGTTTCGGAGGGCTGCGTCGGTGCAGGCGCAGTTTCTGCCGGTTTGGTCTCTGCCGGTTTGG
>JAUNPZ010000201.1 GCA_030536455.1 Lachnospiraceae bacterium
CAGAAGAAAAACGGCGGAAAAAAGCAAGGACAAGCAGAAAAGCAGAAGAAAAACGGCAGAAAAAAAGCAAGGACAAGCAGAAGAAAACGGCAGAAAGAAGAAATAGAAACAGGCATCAGAAAAACAATAGAAAAGTCGGGATTGGACAGAATTCATCCTGATTTTTCTATTTAAACTAAAATAATGAATTGTATATATATTTACAAAAAATGACATAATTCGTTAAAAATAATGGATATTGAAAATTTGATATCAAAAAATGGAAATAAAAAAATAAATGATATTATTGACATCTTTTTCTGATGTTGCTATAATTCCTTTAGCAAGTTAAAATGCTAAATCACAAAAAGAAGAGAAATCACATATAAGGAGGATTTTGAGATGTCTTACGTTGATGAAGTATATGAAAAAGTAGTTGCACAGAATCCAGGTGAAACCGAGTTTCATCAGGCAGTAAAAGAAGTATTAGATTCCTTAAAGCTGGTAATCGAGAAGAATGAGGAGAAGTACCGCAAGGAGGCTCTGTTAGAGCGTCTGACCGAGCCGGAGCGAATCATTTCCTTCCGTGTTCCGTGGGTAGATGATAAGGGACTGGTTCAGATTAATAAGGGATATCGCATTCAGTTTAACAGTGCAATCGGACCATATAAGGGCGGCCTTCGTCTGCATCCATCCGTAAATCAGGGCATCTTAAAGTTCCTGGGATTTGAACAGACCTTTAAAAATTCTTTAACCGGACTTCCAATCGGCGGCGGCAAGGGCGGCTCCAACTTCGACCCGAAGGGCAAATCCGACCGTGAGGTAATGGCATTCTGCCAGAGCTTTATGACAGAATTATCCAAATACATCGGTGCAAATCAGGATGTTCCGGCTGGTGACATCGGCGTGGGTGCAAGAGAGATTGGCTTCCTGTATGGCCAGTACAAGAGACTGACCGGCCAGTATGAGGGCGTTTTAACCGGAAAGGGATTAAGCTACGGCGGTTCCCTGGCTCGTAAGCAGGCAACCGGATATGGTTTAATTTATATTGTCAATGAGATGTTAAAGAGCAACGGCAAGGAATTGGCAGGAAAGACGGTAGTTGTTTCCGGCTCCGGCAACGTAGCAATCTATGCAGTAGAGAAGGCGCAGGAGTATGGCGCAAAGGTTGTAGCCATGAGCGATTCCAACGGCTATGTATATGATAAGGACGGCATCAAGCTGGATGTGGTAAAGGAAATCAAGGAGGTTCGCCGCGGACGTATCAAGGAGTATGCAGAGGCAGTTCCAACCGCAGTTTATACCGAAGGCAAGGGCATCTGGACCATTCCATGTGATATCGCGCTTCCATGTGCAACTCAGAACGAGCTGAATCTGGATGATGCAAAGGCATTGAAGGCAAACGGCTGCTTCGCAGTAGCAGAGGGCGCAAATATGCCATCTACCAGAGAGGCTACCGATTTCTATTTAGAGAACGGCATGCTGTTCATGCCTGGCAAGGCTGCAAACGCAGGCGGTGTTGCAACCTCCGCATTAGAGCAGTCCCAGAACAGCCTGAGAATGTCCTGGAGCTTCGAAGAAGTGGATGAGAAGCTGCACGGCATCATGGTTGACATTTTCGCAAAGGTAGATGATGCTGCAAAGCGTTACGGCGTAGCTGGAAATTATGTTGCCGGAGCAAATATCGCAGGCTTTGAGAAGGTAGTAGATGCCATGATGGCACAGGGTATTGTGTAAGAGATATCGGCAGAATCATATAAAAACAAGAATGGCGTGGTGGCTGAAAACGGCTCAACCACGCTGTTTTTGTTCCCAATTTGTTGTTCGGTGTACCTGCGTATTCCGGACACATTCTGGAAGTGTTCCTGCGCAGGCAAAAAAACGCTGGTATTTTACGTCAATCTATTGTATAATCGAGAGCGTATCTGATTGCGGCGGGGATGGACCGCTGAGAAAGAAAGCAGGTGATTTTCATGCATAAATTTTTACGGGCAGCGGGATTTCGTGACTGTCGTACCAGAAAAGAAGAGAAGGAGCTGCTGAGTTTGCTGTTAAGGGAAGCGGTGCAGACGGGAAGGCTGACAGTTCCCGGAGATACCTCGTATGTGGAGTATCGCTGTGAGCTGGCCCAGGGTATGGGAGTCAGTCTGGCGGGAACGGAAGAGGCAGATGGAGAATTCCAGCTGGAGTATTATTTTCCTTATATAATCGGAACGGAAGAAAGCTCCAGGGAGGAGTGTTCGATTCAGCGTCATGCGGAAAGGGAAACCTATGCGGGGATGCTGGATGAGTATAAGGTTGGGATTTCTCTCATTTTCTATATAAATAATTCGATGGAGTACCGGATTCGAAAAGCGCAGAAGAAGCCGGCCAAGGTTCAGTCGGTGAATCTGGCTGGAATGGCGGTGGAAGGGAAGGTTCTGCTTCCGATTCAGAAGACGGCCAGACAGATTGAACTGGCGAAGGTGGCAGCCAACAACCGGAATCATCTTCTGGAGGCAGCGAAGCAGGGGGATGAGGATGCTATGGAGTCGCTGACTATCGAGGATATTGATTTGTATTCTAAGGTGTCCAGGCGTCTGGCCAAGGAGGATGTGTATTCCATTATCGAGTCCTGTTTCATGCCATGCGGCGTGGAGTGCGACCAGTATTCCATCATCGGAGAAATCAAGGAAATTCATACGCTGACGAACCGGATTTCCCAGGAGGAGATTTACCGGCTTACCATTGAGTGCAATGACATGGTATTTGATGTGGCCATTAACCAGTCGGATCTGCTGGGAGAACCGAAGGTGGGACGGCGGTTTAAGGGACAAATCTGGATGCTTGGAAATTTAAATTTCCAGTAACTTCCTGTGGCGGAAGGAGAGACAAGGGTGGAAGCACTCCTGTGTTTGCCGTGAAACGAGTTGTGGAACAATTCGCTGAACCGTAATTTCTTGTGAAATGATGGCAAATGTCAGGAAAAAGGCTTGATTTTTCTGGAAATATCAGTTAAGATAATATGGTGCAATTCGTGGTGAACCTGCGGTATTGCATGATTCTATATAATTGTTTCCGTAGCTCAGCAGGATAGAGCGTCCGCCTCCTAAGCGG
>JAUNPZ010000202.1 GCA_030536455.1 Lachnospiraceae bacterium
CCTAATCCGGCTGCGCCCTCTCACACTCCTTACTGCACCGATATTACCTGATAATCCTGGTCCTCTACCGCCTTCTTCAGTACATCATCCGCAATCTCTGCGTTTAACGTAACCACTGCGGTTCCCGCCTCATGGCTTACAACAGCCTCGCTTACCTCCGGCAGGGCCTCCAGGCACTTCTTTACTCTCGCCTCACAGTGTCCGCACATCATTCCTTCGATTTTCATAGTCTTTGTCATGGTTTTATCCTCCTCTTTTTTGGTCGCAGCTTTTTCTGCTGCATCGTTTATTCTGCTTTCTTCCGCTTCCGCGGCTCCGGCCGATATGCTTCTGCCTGTGTTCCGGCTCCTCCTTCTTCGGTCCGTCTTTGTGCTGTACAGATCAAACAGATTCAGGCGCAGCGCATTGGTCACCACGCAGAAGCTGGACAGGCTCATGGCAGCTGCCCCGAACATGGGGTTTAATTTCCAGCCGAATACAGGATACCACAATCCGGCGGCCAATGGAATCCCCACCGCATTGTAAAAGAATGCCCAGAACAGGTTTTCATGGATATTCTTTAAGGTGGCACGGCTCATGCGGATGGCGGCAGGCACATCGCTTAACCGGCTCTTCATCAGCACCACATCGGCCGCGTCAATGGCAACGTCCGTTCCGGCTCCGATGGCAATTCCCACATCCGCCCGGGTCAGCGCCGGGGCGTCATTGATGCCGTCGCCTACCATGGCCGTCCGGCCCTTTTCCTTCAGCGTCTTGATGACCGCCTCTTTTCCGTCGGGCAGGACTCCGGCTATGACCTCGTCCACGCCGGCCTGACGGCCGATGGCGCGGGCCGTCCGCTCATTGTCACCGGTCAGCATCACCACACGGATACCCATGTTCTGAAGCTCCTTCACCGCCCGGGCGCTGTCCTCCTTCAGCACATCCGCTACCGCGATAATTCCCGTCAGACGTCCGCCCCGGCTGAAGAATAACGGTGTTTTTCCTTCCTCCGCCAGCTTTTCCGAATGGGACTTCATGCTTCCGGAGACTGCCGCCTGCCCGCTGATAAAGCTTAAGTTTCCGCCGCAGATTGCGGCTCCGTCCAGCACGGCAGACAGACCGTTGCCCGGAAGGGCTTTAAAATCCGTTACCTCTCTTCCCTCCAGCTTCCGCTCCTCTGCCGTCTGAAGAATCGCCTTCGCCAGCGGATGCTCGCTCTTCTTCTCCAGCGCATATGCCATCTCCAGAAGCTCGGTCTCGGAAATGCCTTCTGCCGGCAGGATATCCGTTACCTTCGGCTCCCCGTTTGTAATGGTCCCCGTCTTATCCAGCGCCACGATTTCCGCTTTTCCAGCTTCCTCCAGGGATACCGCCGTCTTAAACAGGATTCCATGCTTCGCTCCCATTCCATTGCCCACCATGATTGCAACCGGGGTGGCAAGGCCCAAGGCGCACGGACAACTGATGACCAGAACCGAGATTCCTCTCGCCAGAGCAAATCCCACCGTCTGCCCCGCCAGCAGCCAGACCAGGATGGTGACCAGAGAAATGCTGATTACAATCGGCACAAACACGCCGGATACCTTGTCCGCCACCTTGGCAATGGGCGCTTTCGTTGCCGCCGCGTCACTGACCATCTGGATAATCTGGGACAGGGTAGTATCCTCCCCCACCCTTGTGGCGCGGCAGCGCAGAAAGCCGGACTGGTTCACGGTAGCCGCCGAGACCTTATCCCCCTCCGCCTTATCCACCGGAATGCTCTCCCCGGTCAATGCCGCCTCATTTACCGCGCTGTTCCCTTCTAATACCATACCGTCCACGGGTATATTCTCCCCCGGACGGACCACGAAGATATCGCCGCTCTGCACCTGCTCGATGGAAACCACCGTCTCTGCGCCGTTCTTCACCACCGTGGCCGTCTTCGGAGCCAGCTTCATCAGACTTTTTAAGGCATCGGTGGTCTTTCCCTTGGACCGTGCCTCCAGCATCTTCCCCACGGTAATCAGGGTCAGGATCATGGCAGCCGACTCAAAATAAAATTCATGCATATAAGACATGACGCCTGCCATGTCCCCCTTCGCCTGGGCATCCGTCATGGCAAATAAGGCATAGGTGCTGTATACAAAGGACGCTCCGGAGCCCAGAGCCACCAGCGTATCCATGTTCGGCGCTCTGTGCCGCAGGCTCTGAAAGCCGCTTATAAAAAACTTCTGGTTAATGACCATGATGATCACGGTCAGAAGAAGCTGCAAAAGCCCCATCGCCACATGATTTTCCCCGAAACAGGACGGAACCGGCCAGTTCCACATCATATGTCCCATGGAAAAATACATCAATACCGCCAGGAAGCCCACAGAGGCCGTCAGACGCCGTTTTAACACCGGTGTCTCCCGGTCCCTTAACATCTCCTCCTCTGCCCCGCGGACAGAAGCAGAGCCGCCGTATCCGTTTCCGGAGCCGCCCTGCCGGGACGCTCCGTATCCTGCCTCCTCTACGGCGGCAATGACCGCCTCCGGCGCCGCCGGGCCCTCCACTCCCATGGAGTTGGTCAGCAGGCTCACCGAGCAGGAGGTCACGCCCTCAACCTTTGAAACCGCCTTTTCTACTCTGGCGCTGCAGGCGGCACAGCTCATGCCAGTAACTGTATATTGTTCCATTTTCATTTCCTTTCTGCGCGATGCCAGGCGGCTACTTCATCAACTTCTGCAAAGCTGCCACCAGCTCGTCAATCGTCTCTTCCTTTCCGGCCCGGATATCCTGCGCCACGCAGGTACGGATATGATTGGCCAGAAGCACCTTATTAAAGCTGTTCAGCGCTGCATTTACCGCCGCTACCTGAATCAGAATGTCCGTACAGTAGGCATCCTTCTCCACCATTCCCTTGATTCCCCGCACCTGTCCTTCAATCCGGTTCAGGCGGTTGATTAAATCCCTGTATTCCTTCTCCGAACGCTCCTTTGTCTTGTGACAGCATGTAGTTTCTTTCGTCTGTTCCTTTGCTTCCATCCAGATTCCTCTCTTTTTGAATTCCTAATGGTTCCGTATTCCATAGTCTATATTCTTGCCGGGTTACAGGCTCATTATATACCCC
>JAUNPZ010000050.1 GCA_030536455.1 Lachnospiraceae bacterium
GCTGCAAGACCACCGTGGAGCCGATGGTAAAGCAGCAGTGGTTTGTTAAGATGGACGAGATGGCAAAGCCGGCCATCGAAGCGTTAAAGAACGGCCAGTTAAAGTTCGTTCCGGAAAGCTTTGGAAAGACCTATCTCCACTGGCTGGAGGGAATCCGCGACTGGTGCATTTCCAGACAGTTATGGTGGGGCCACCGGATTCCGGCCTACTACTGCCAGGACTGCGGCGAAATCGTAGTGGGAAAGACGGCTCCGGAGGTATGTCCGAAGTGCGGCGGCCATCATTTCAAGCAGGATGAGGATACCCTGGATACCTGGTTCTCCTCCGCGCTGTGGCCGTTCTCGACCCTGGGCTGGCCAAATAACACGGAGGAGCTGGATTATTTCTATCCGACCGACGTTTTGGTAACCGGATACGACATCATCTTCTTCTGGGTAATCCGTATGGTATTCTCCGGCTTCGAGCAGACCGGCAAATGTCCGTTCCACACCGTTTTGATCCACGGTCTGGTTCGCGACTCCCAGGGACGGAAGATGAGCAAGTCCTTAGGAAACGGCATTGACCCGTTAGAGGTAATCGACAAGTACGGCGCCGATGCGCTCCGTATGACCCTGATTACCGGCAATGCGCCTGGCAACGACATGCGTTTCTACTGGGAGCGTGTCGAGAACAGCCGCAACTTTGCGAATAAGGTTTGGAATGCCTCCCGTTTCATCATGATGAACATTGAGAAGGCTCCGGCAGCAGAGGCTGCGCTGACGGACTTGACCATGGCGGATAAATGGATTCTGTCCAAGGTAAACACCCTGGCGAAGGAAGTAACCGAGAACCTGGATAAGTACGAGCTGGGAATCGGCCTTCAGAAGGTTTATGATTTCATCTGGGAGGAGTTCTGCGACTGGTACATCGAGATGGTGAAGCCTCGTCTGTACAACGACGAAGATACCACCAAGGCAGCGGCTATCTGGACCTTAAAGACCGTATTGATTCAGGCATTAAAGCTGCTGCATCCATTCATGCCGTTCATCACCGAGGAAATCTTCTGCAACCTTCAGGATGCGGAAGAGTCCATCATGATTTCCAATTGGCCGGAATTTCAGGCAGAGTGGGATTTTGCGGCAGAGGAGAAGGCAACCGAGGTGATCAAGGAAGCTGTAAGAAGCATCCGCAATGTCCGCACCTCCATGAACGTTCCGCCGAGCAAGAAGGCAAAGGTATTCGTTGTTTCCGAAAACGAAGAGCTGCTGCAGATTTTCGAGCACAGCAAGGCATTCTTCGCAAGCTTAGGCTATGCGAGCGAGATTATTCTCCAGAAGGACAAGGCCGGTATCGATGAGGATGCCGTATCCGCGCTGATTCCGCAGGCGGCAATCTACATGCCTTTTGCAGAGCTGGTAGACATCGAGAAGGAGATTGCCCGCCTGAAGGGGGAAGAGAAGAAGCTGACCGGCGAGCTGGCCCGTGTAAACGGCATGCTGAACAATGAAAAGTTTGTAAGCAAGGCTCCGGCTGCAAAGATTGCAGAGGAGAAGGCAAAACTGGAAAAATACACTCAGATGATGGAGCAGGTGAAGAAGCAGCTGGCACATCTCGGATGCAATTAACGCATCCGGGAACGCCGGGGGTTCTGAACGGAAAAACATATTATGAAACTGAAAAATGCAATTTTGTTACTGTTGACGGCCGCAATCTGGGGAGTGGCTTTCGTGGCCCAGAGCGTGGGCATGGATTATGTGGAACCCTACACGTTTAATGCGGTGAGATGCCTGATTGGCGGCGTGGTTCTGATTCCGGTGATTTTTCTTCTGGACCGCTGGGAAAACCAGCGGCCCGGAGGCGGTTCAAAAGGCAAAACTGCCGCAGGAAAACGGTTCTGCGAAAAGACGGCTGCGGAGCGTGCGAAGGAACGGAAAATCTTGATTCAGGGCGGCATCTGCTGCGGCGTGATGCTGTGCCTGGCCTCCAATTTCCAGCAGTTCGGCGTCAAATACACCACAGTGGGAAAGGCCGGCTTTATCACGGCCTGCTACATCGTGATCGTGCCGGTGCTGGGCCTGTTTTTGAAGAAAAAATGCGGCCCGGCAATCTGGGGAGCGGTTGCGCTTGCTGTGGCCGGACTCTATCTCCTGTGCATGGAGGGGGACGGCTTCTCCGTGTCAAAGGGCGATTTCTTTGTATTTATCTGCGCCATCCTGTTCTCGCTCCACATCATGGTGATTGACTATTTTTCACCGATGGTGGATGGAGTAAAGCTGTCCTGCATCCAGTTTTTTGTAGCCGGAATTTTGTCATCTGCCGCCATGTTCCTCTTTGAACATCCGGCGATGGAGAATATCCTGGCGGCCTGGATGCCCATTCTTTACGCCGGAATCATGAGCTGCGGCGTGGCCTATACCCTGCAGATCGTAGGGCAGAAGGGGATGAATCCGACCATCTCCTCCCTGATACTCAGCCTGGAGTCCAGCATCTCCGTTCTTGCCGGATGGGTGATCCTGGGGCAGAAATTAAGCGGAAGACAGCTTGCGGGCTGCGTCATTATGTTCGGCGCCATCGTCCTGGCCCAGCTTCCGGGCGCGTCAAAAAGCGGATGTCACTTCCTGCCGCATTTTCCCGACCGCTTCTGGTTGAAAATCCGGCAGAAATGATTATAATTAAAAACGAAGGCAGTGGAATATGAAAGCAGAAGAATATTTAAACCAGATTCCCATGTGGACCAGAGAGAAAAACTCGCTGGAGGATGTGCGGAAGTATCTGGAATATCTCGGTCATCCGGACCGGAGCATTCCGGTCATCCATGTAGCCGGAACCAATGGAAAGGGTTCTGTCTGCGCGTATCTGACGAAGGCGCTGGTCAATGCCGGATACCGTGTGGGAACCTTCATCTCCCCCCATCTGGTGGAAATCCGGGAACGGTTTCTGATAAACGGCCGGATGGCGGAGGAGGAAGCCTTTGAGAGAAGCTTTCAGAAGGTGAAGGCGGCGGCTGACGCTCTGACGGCGGCGGGACTGAAGCACCCTACCTTTTTTGAATTTCTCTTTGATATGGCGGCGGTTCTGTTTGCGGAGCAGAAGGTGGATTTCTGGGTGATGGAGACCGGAATGGGCGGAAGACTGGACACTACCAATGTGGTAGAACGTCCTCTGGTTTCCGTGATTACCTCCATCAGCCTGGATCATACCCAGTATCTTGGGGATACCATTCCGAAGATTGCGGCGGAGAAGGCCGGCATCATCAAGGAAGGAATCCCGGTGGTGTATGATGGCAATGATGTGGAAGCCGCAGAGGTAATCCGGCGGTATGCAAAGCAGAAGAATGCCCTCGGCGTCCCGGTGACCAGAGAGGACTTCCGGCTGACCAGGGGAATCGGCGGAAAGCTCCGGATGATTCTTCGGGAGGAATGGGAGGAATTTACCCTTCCCTTTGCCGCGCCGTATCAGGCGGATAACGGAGCCCTGGCCTGGAAAGCCCTTCGGGTGCTGATTGGCCTGGGTGTGATTCCGAGAGAGAAAATCGGCCTTCTCCATGCGGGAATGGAGCAGGCGGTATGGCCGGGCCGGATGGAAGAGGCTTATCCGGGAGTATTTTTAGACGGCGCCCACAATCCGGGCGGAATCCGGGCCTTTCTGGAGGCAGCGCAGGAAATCATTTCCCAGCGGAATCCGGATGGGAAGGGGCGGATTTTCCTGCTGTTTGCAGCCGTGGCGGATAAGGATTATCCGGATATGATACATATTCTGGGAAGCCTGAAGCCGGACCGGACCGCAGTGGTCCATATGCAGAGCGAGAGAGGGCTTTCTCTGGAGCGGCTGTCCGGCTGCTTTCAGGAGGAGAACGGCTGCCGGACCGAACGCTTTGAAACCACCGGTCAGGCTCTGGATTCCCTGCTGAAGGAAAAGAAACCGGAAGATATGGTATTCTGCGTCGGTTCCCTGTATCTGATCGGGGAAATCAAGACGGAAATCGAAGGCAGAAGGCAGGACGCAGATACGCTGTGGAAAGCTTGACAGCAGGAGGAAAACAGCAGATTATGATTAACTTTGAGGAAGAGATTGCGCGTTTTAAACCCAGTCTGGATGTAGAGCAGGTGGAGGACGCCATTGTGAAAAGCGATTTAACGGATATGACCGACATCATGATGGAAATGATGAAAGAGATGAAGGAAGAATAAAAGTAAATGGATTATGTGAAAAGAAACCGCCAGATTGCGAACAGTTTTTACAATCTGGGACTAGAAAAGGCAAAAATCCGGGACCTGACAGGAGCGGTAGGCTGCTTGAAGAAGAGTCTCCGTTTTGATAAATACCAGATGGATGCCAGAAACCTTCTCGGTCTGATTTTCTATGAGATGGGAGAGACGGCGGATGCGCTGGTCCAGTGGGTCATCAGTATGAATCTGAGGCCCAAGGACAATCCGGCGGACCGGTATCTGGGAGAAATCCAGAGAAAGCCGGGTCAGCTGGAGCGGGAAAGCCAGATGGTGCGGACCTACAATCAGGCGCTGGACCATGTGCAGAACGGGAATGCAGACCTGGCCGTGCTTCAGCTTGCCAGGGTGGTGGATTCCAATCCACGTTTTGTGAAGGCCCATATCCTGCTGGCCCTGATTTATATGGACCGGGAGGATTATGTAAAGGCCGGAAAATCCCTGTACCGGGTGCTGCAGATTGACAAAAACAATCCCAGGGCCCAGTGGTACATGTCCATTGTAAAGCGAAACACCGGACGGGAAGAGGTGGAGAAGAAAAAGCTGAAAAATGCATTCTCCCACCGGAAGATGGAGGATGACGACATCATCATGCCCCCGGCCTACAAGGAAAATACAGGCTGGGGAAGCATCCTGTTCATCAGCACCGGTCTGATAATCGGTATGATGGTCATCTTCTTCCTGGTGATGCCGGCGAAGACGAAATCCTTAAATACGGCCCACAATCAGGAGCTGATTTCCTACAGCCAGAAAATCAGCGACTTAAACCAGCAGCTCACAAACAAGACGGACGATTATGAGAAGCTGTCTGCCAAAGCGGAGCAGATGGAACAGGAACTTTCGGACATCGAAGGCGCAAATCAGGCGGTTTTAAGCCAGTATCAGACGGTAATCGGCATCCTTCAGGCATACCGAAGCCAGGATCTGATGGAGGCGGCAAGGCTTTACACCACGTTGGACGCATCCATCATTACCGACCAGACGGTTCTGGAAATCGTAAATTCCATCACGGCGGAGATGACCACCAGCGGTTATCAGACTCTGGAGGAATTAGGTACCACGGCCTGGAACGGCGGAAATCTGGAGGAGGCCGCAGCTTATTATGAAAAGAGCCTGGAGTTAAAGCCGGACAACACGGCCGCCATGTATCTGCTTGGCCGCGCTTACCAGCAGCTTGGCAATACCGAATCGGCCAATGCCTGGTTCGGAAAGATTATTGATGAATTCCCGGAATCCGAGCAGGCGGAGCCGGCCAGAACGGCAAGAGGATATTAGTATAACAGAATACGAAGAGAACACTACAGAAGAGAACCCTTTTTTGCAGTGTTCTTTTTTTGTTTCAATGAATGCATGGAAAGGAGATTTCTCTTATGAATCAGAACACATTTACCTATGAGGCCAGGGGACATGTCCTGGTCATCCATCTTCCGAAGGAACTGGACCATCACAACTGCCGGAACCTCCGGTACGAGACCGACCTTCTGCTGTCGGAAAATTATGTCAGCCGGATTGTCTTTGATTTCAGCAAAACGGAATTCATGGATTCCTCCGGCATCGGAGTGCTGTTAAACCGCTACAAGCAGATGGCGGGCAGCGGCGGCAGCGTGGCGCTCTACGGGGCCGGAAGTCAGGTGCACCGGATCCTGAATGTAGGCGGTCTGTCACGGCTGGTTCCGTGCTTTGACATTGAGAAGACGGCGCTGGCCCGTTGAAGAAGGCGGCGCTGGTTCCTCACAGCAGGCGGCGGATGAGAGATACCGGTGTCAGGAAGGAAGGGATGAGATGGAGGAAGAAAAGAAGGTGCAGACGGAGCAGGAGCCGTGCGACCGGATCTGCCTGGAGATGGATGGAGTTTCGAGGAATGAGGAGTTTGCCAGGGTGGTGACGGCGGTGTTCATGAGCCGGATGAATCCGACTCTGGAGGAGATGGATGATGTGAAAACAGCGGTCTCGGAGGCCGTGACCAATGCCATTATACACGGGTATGGAAGGCAGCGGGGCGTGGTGTACATAGAGGCGGTCATCTCCGGGCAGGAGCTTACGGTCGTCATCCGGGATAAGGGGGTGGGAATCCGGAATCTGGAAAAGGCCATGGAGCCTATGTACACCTCCGATGTTACGGGCGAACGGTCCGGTATGGGATTTTCCTTTATGGAAGCGTTTATGGACGAACTGGAGGTGGAATCACAGCCCGGCGAGGGAACCACGGTCCGGATGAAGAAGCGGATAGGAGGCTGAGACGGTGGATGAAACCATGGACCTGATTCGAATGGCGCACGAAGGGGATAAAACCGCCAGGGACCGGCTGGTGGTAGAAAACATGGGATTAATCTGGAGCATTATCCGAAGATTTGAAGGGAGAGGATGTGAGCGGGAGGATTTGTTTCAAATCGGCTCCATCGGGCTGATGAAGGCGGTGGACCACTTTGACTTAAGCCTGGGACTTAAGTTTTCTACCTATGCGGTTCCGATGATCACCGGAGAAATCAAGCGGTTCCTGCGGGACGACGGCATGATTAAGGTGAGCCGCACCTTAAAGGAGCTTGGGATAAAAGTACATGGCGCCAGACAGGAGCTGAGCCTGAAGCTTGGCCGGGAGCCGACGGTGGAGGAGATTGCCGAGACCCTTGGGGAGAGCAGCGAGCAGGTGGCGGCTTCCATCGAATCGGCGGCGGAGGTGGAATCTCTGTACCGCCCCGCGAATTACAACGATGAGCAGGGGGCCTGCCTGATGGACCGGCTGCGCGCGGAGAGCAAAGAACAGGAAAATCTGCTGAATTCCATGACATTAAAGGAGCTGGTATCCAGTCTGGAGAACCGGGACCGGGAAATCATCCTGCGCCGGTATTTTGAGAACCAGACCCAGAGCCAGGTGGCAAAGGAACTGAACATCTCACAGGTACAGGTGTCCCGGCTGGAAAAGAAAATTTTAAAATCAATGCGGGAAAAATTGATATAAATTGAAAATTCGTAAAAATAGGAGTTGCATTTTGAAAATTATGGTGCTATAATGCTCACAACATACAGAACAAGAAGGCAAAGGGGTCTCAACTATGCGAACGCACATGTTGAGGCTCCTTTTTTGTTCCAGGATTCAAAGCGGGAACCGGTTCTGATATGGAATGTGAAAGGAATCTTTCACAACGGCCGGTATGTGCTGAAAGGTGTGCACAGAAGGGCAAAAAAAGAAGAGGAGGAAAAAATTATGAGAAAGAGATTTTTATCCGCAGCACTTGCCGCAGCAATGGCGGCATCCTTACTGACCGGGTGCGGTTCTTCCGCACAGCAGCAGGCGGCCGGAAGCACAGCCGAGCCGGCAGCCGAATCCGCAGCCAAACCAGCGGCGGGAGAACCGGCAGCGGATTCGGACAAGACGATCCGGATTGGCGTGGTGTGTTCCATGACCGGAGGCTCCGCCATCTATGGCGAAGGCGCGCAGAATGCAGTCACGATGGCGGCAGAAGAAATCAATGCCGGCGATTCCGAATACAAGGTAGAAATCGTGAATGGCGGTAAGGTTGCAGATGATGCCAGCGATTCCAAGCAGGCAATCAATGCATACAACAGCCTGATGAAGGAAAGTCCGGACGCAATTCTCGGATGCTTCTTCTCATCCGTTACCCTTCCGATCGCGGAGCAGGCAGCGAAGGACAACATGCTTCTTCTGGCAACCGGCGCGACCAACAAGGATGTAACCCTGAAGGGCCCAGGCATCTTCCGCGACTGCTTCATCGACCCGTATCAGGGCAAGATGGCAGCTCAGTTTGCCAAGGAGAAGGGCTGGAGCAAGGCGGCGGTTATCTATGCCAAGGACGATGATTATTCCAATGGCCTGAAGGATGCGTTTATCGAAAACGCCGAGGCGAACGGGATTGAAGTCGTATATACCGGAGAATGCACCACCAAGGATACGGATTTTTCCTCTCAGACCTCCCAGGTTGTGGCGAAGGGAGCCGATTTCCTGTTCTATCCGTGCTTCCTGGATACGGTGCCGCTGTTAGTCAGCGCAGCCAGAGACGCCGGCTTTGAAGGAGCGATCATGGGCGGCGATGGATGGGACGGTGCAGACACCTCCGGCTTTGAGGATAAATTCGAGAACTGTTATTTTACCAACCATTATTCTTCTGAAGATACCGCACCGGCGGTAGCGAACTTCGTATCAAAGTACACCGAGAAATACGGAGCCGAAAGCCTGAACGCATGTGCAGCGCTTTATTATGACGGCGTGTACATGATTGCGGAGGCAGCAAAGAATGGCGGCGGTGCCGACAGCGCTTCGCTGATCAAGGGCATGACCGGCATGGAGTTTACCGGAGTCGGCGGAACCTTTACTCTGGATGAGAATGGAGATCCGGAGAAGTCGGTTGCCATCAATACCTTTGAAGATGGTACCGTGAAGTGGCTGATGACCCTGTCTCCGAGCGGAGACAAAAAGTAAGCCTGAAAAATATAGATGAAACATCCGGAAATGTGCATTGCGGCTGGACAGCCAAGGTGCACATTTCCAGATTATAAGAGGATAAGGGAGGTTGGAGCATGACACTGTCATTGTTTATCCAGAGTCTGATCAACGGACTGAACCAGGGTGCCATTTATGCGCTGATCGCGCTGGGCTACACTATGGTTTACGGAATTATCCGGATGATCAACTTTGCACATGGTGATTTCATTATGATTGGATCGTACACCTTGTTTTATACCATACCATTGATGGTGAATGCCGGGATGCCTGCATGGCTGTCCGTAATTTTTGCCATCGTAATCTGTTCGGCCGTGGGTGTGCTGGTGGAGACCATCGCTTATAAACCGGTTCGGAAGGCCGGTTCCATGTCGGCGCTGATCACGGCTATGGCCATGAGCCTGTTCCTTGAGAATCTGGCGATGGTTTTGTTTGGAGCAAAGCCGCATAATGTACAGAAGATTTTCAGTCTGCCGTCGGTCACCCTCCTTGGAGTGGCGCTTCCGCTTAATGTGCTTCTGACCATTGCAATCGGCGTGGCCATGATGCTGGGACTCCAGCTTTTCATCAAGAAGACAAAAATGGGAAAAGCCATGCGGGCAGTGCCTCAGGACCGGGATGCTTCCATTCTGGCAGGAATCAACGTGAACCGGGTCATTACCGTAACCTTTGCCATCGGCTCCGCACTGGCAGCCGTGGCGGCGCTGATGTACTGCGCGAAATATCCACGGGTTACCAACGACATGGGTTCCATGATGGGAATCAAGGCGTTTATCGCAGCGGTGCTTGGGGGCATCGGAATTATTCCGGGCGCCATGCTGGGAGGAATCCTGGTGGGGCTGATTGAGATTTTTGTAAAGCTGTTCGCTCCCGGATGGTATGAGGCCATCACCTATGCAACCCTGATCTTGATTCTTCTGGTAAAACCGTCCGGCATTCTTGGAAAGAATGTGGGCGAGAAGGTATGACGGAGGTGAGAATATGACAAAAGGAAAAAAGCTGTCTTATCTGCTGAATCTGCTGGGTGTCCTGCTGGTCTTTGGCATATTCGTGCTTCTGTTTGAGACAAAGGCATTTGGCGCATCTACGCAGTATATTAAGGGAATCTGTACCACGGCCTGCTACACCATCATCATGGTGGCGTCCCTGAATCTGGTGGTAGGCTGCATGGGAGAGTTTTCCCTGGGACATGCGGGCTTTGTATCGGTGGGAGCCTACGCATCGGCGATTGTATCCAATCTCCTGACGGGAAAGGGGCTTCCGGATATCGGATTATTCCTGGCGGCGCTGACGGCAGGCGGTCTGGCGGCCGGTCTGGCCGGACTGGCGGTAGGGATTCCGGCGCTGCGGCTGAAGGGCGATTACCTGGCGATTGTGACCGTGGCATTTGCGGAGATTATCCGCGTCTGCTTCTGTAACTTTGAGATAACCGGCGGCGGCAAGACCATGAGCGGCATCCTGAAGCTGTCCGATTTTTACTGGTGCTTCTGGATTATGGTCATCTGCGTTACGGTGATGTATATGTACATAAGAAGCCGGTTTGGAAGAACGGTGAAGGCAATCCGCGAAGACTATATCGCGGCGGCGGCATCCGGCATCAACGTGACTTATTATAAGGTACTGACCTTTACGGTATCGGCATTTTTCGCCGGAGTGGGCGGCGGTATCTATGCACACTATATGACGGCGATGATTCCTACCAACTTTAACTTTATGTATTCGGCGGAGCTGCTTTCGGAGGTCATCATCGGCGGAATCGGTTCCCTGACCGGCTCAATCCTGGGAGCGGCGTTCTTATCCTCTCTGCCGGAGATGATGCGGCAGTTTTCCCAGTTTCGGATGCTGGCCTATTCGGTGGTGCTGGTGCTGGTCATGATATTCCGGCCGGGCGGCATCTTCGGAGAATGGGAATTTTCCCTGACTCGTCTGCTTGCGCGTCTGCGTGGCAGATACCACGGAAAAACAGGAAAGGGAGGCGAGTGATATGGCAGAAACGGCAGGAAAGATTCCGGTTCTGCGCGCGCAGAATCTGGGAATTCAGTTTGGCGGCCTGAAGGCCGTGGACAGCTTCAGCCTGGAGATCGGGCAGTCGGAGCTGGTTGGCTTAATTGGACCAAACGGCGCCGGAAAGACGACCGTGTTCAATCTGATTACCGGCGTATATAAGCCGACGGAGGGTTCGTTCTATCTGAATGGGGAGTGCATGAATGGAAAGAAAACCCATCAGATCGTGAAAGCCGGAATTGCAAGAACCTTTCAGAATATCCGGTTATTTAAGAAGATGACCGTGATCGACAACGTGAAGGCGGCTATGAATGCAGAACTGAGCTACGGTCTGGTGCAGGCGGTATTTCGGACACCGGCCTACTGGCGGGAGGAAAAGAAGCTGACGGAGCGGGCCAGGGAGCTGTTAAAGATTGTTCATCTGAGCGGGAAGGAGGATATGCTTGCGTCCAACCTGCCTTACGGGCAGCAGCGGAGGCTGGAGATTGCTAGGGCGCTTGCGACGGACATGAAGCTGCTTTTGCTGGATGAGCCGGCAGCCGGCATGAATCCCACTGAGACGGAGGAGCTTCTGGAAATCATCAATTATATCCGGAACGAATTTAAGATTTCTGTGCTTTTGATTGAGCATGATATGAGTCTGGTCATGAAAATCTGCGAGCGGATTCAGGTTCTGGATTTTGGAACGACCATCGCGTCGGGAACGCCTGAGGAGATTGCAAGAAATCCAAAGGTCATTGAAGCATACCTGGGGAAGGAAGAGGAAGCGGAAGAGGAGGTGGAGACCGATGCTTGAAATCAAGGGACTGGACGTATCCTACGGCGCAGTACACGCAGTTCATGGAGTGTCGCTGCATGTAGATGACGGAGAAATCGTATCACTGATCGGAGCCAACGGAGCAGGAAAAACCACAATCCTTCGGACGATTACAGGGCTGAACAAGGCATCCTCCGGAGAAATCCTCTTTGACGGACATGATCTGAGGAAGACGGAGCCAAGTAAGATCATCAATCTGAAGCTGGCCCATGTACCGGAAGGACGTCACATATTTGCACAGATGACGGTGGAGGAAAATCTGGAAATGGGCGCATTTGCAGACGGAAAGGGAATGGACGAAACCATGGCAGATGTATATGAGCGGTTTCCCAGACTGAAGGAACGCCGCAGGCAGCTTGCGGGGACGCTTTCCGGAGGAGAGCAGCAGATGCTGGCTGTTGGACGGGCGCTGATGGCAAAGCCGAAGATGATTTTGATGGACGAACCTTCCATGGGTCTGTCCCCTCTGCTGGTGAAGGAAATTTTTTCTATCATAAAAGAGGTGAACCGGCAGGGCATTACCATTCTTCTGGTGGAACAGAACGCAAAGATGGCGCTCTCCATCTCCAATCGCGCTTATGTGCTGGAGACAGGCAGTATTACCATAGAAGGAACGGCAAAAGAGCTGTTAAAGGATGACCGGGTGCGGAAGGCATATCTGGGTCAATAGATGGAAGCAGGGAGGAAAACAGGATGGCGGAGGAGAAACGGTTTTTTGCAATTGCGATTACCAGAACCTGTGGAAGCGGGGGAGGAAGCTATATTGGAAAGAAGCTGGCAGAGTATTATGGAATCGACCTTTATGACCGGAAACTTTTGAGACTGGCGGCCGAGGACAGCGGCATCAATGAGACGCTGTTCGCAAGTGCTGATGAAAACACGAAAAAAACACTGCTGTACCGGGTTTCACAGCACATCTACAACGGAGAGATGATTCCTCCGGAAAGCGGGAACTTTGTATCCGATCAGAATCTGTTTAACTATCAGGCCAAGGTGCTTCGGGAGCTTCTGGAACAGGAGTCCTATGTGTGCGTAGGACGCGCGGCGGACTTTGTGCTGAGAGACAAGCCGAATGTGCTGACGGTCTATCTGGATGCGCCGTATGAAGCGCGGGTCAGACGGGAGATGGAGCGGCAGGGCATCCGCAGGCAGGAGGCAGAACGCTATATCAATCATCTGGACAAATACCGGAATGCCTATTATGTATATCATACCGGAAGAAAATGGAAAAATCCGGAGAACTATGACCTGTGTCTGGACACCGCAGGTCTGGGGCTGGATAACTGCGTGGAAATAATCAAGACCTGCATTTCCCTGAAATTTGGCGCATAAAGCAGACAATTTATATTCGGGGTACTGGAAACAGGGAAAACATTGCCGGACAGGCAAGGAGGATGGACAAAATGAAAGAGATTGCTTATTATGATGGAAAAATCGGGACACCGGAGGAGCTTCAGGTGCCGTTCAATGACCGGGTGCATTTCTTTGGAGATGGTGTTTACGATGCAACGGTTGGGGGAAATCACAAGGTTTATCTGATGCAGGACCATCTGGACCGCTTTTATTCCAGCGCTAAGGCGCTGGATATCAAAATTCCCATGGAGAAGGAGGAGCTTGGAAAGCTGCTGACGGAGCTGCTTGGCAAGGTGGAGGGAGATACCCATTTTGTATACTGGCAGGTGACCAGGGGAGCGGCGGCCCGCAATCATGTGTATGACGAGGACATGACCGGAAAGCTCTGGGTGATGATTCGGCCGAACCGCCTGCGGGACCCGGAAAAGCCGATTAAACTGATTACGAAGGAGGACACCCGGTTCTACCACTGCAACATCAAGACGCTGAACCTTCTTCCGTCGGTCATCGCAGCGCAGGAGGCGGAGCGCGCCGGTGTGGACGAGACGGTATTCCACAGAGGAGAGCTGGTGACGGAATGTGCCCACAGCAATGTGTCCATCTTGAAGGACGGCGTGTTCTATTCCCACCCAAATGATAACCTGATTCTGCGGGGCATTTCCAAAACCCATATGATCGCAGCCTGCTATCGTCTCGGAATTCAGGTGATGGAACGGGCCTTTACTCTGGAGGAGCTTCGGGCTGCAGATGAAATCATCGTTACATCATCCTCAAACTTCTGTCTCCATGCCTGTGAACTGGATGGCGCAGCAGCGGGAGGGAAGGACCCGGAAACCTTGAAAGCCATTCAGGACGCCGTAATTCAGGAGTATCTGGAGTACACAGGAAAAAGCAGTATATTTGATTAAGGGAACGGGGAGGAATCGGAAATGGACCGAAAAGAACTGGAACGGCATAATGTAGGAGAAAATCTGGATATGCTGATGAATCTGGACCCGCGGGGATATGGCGTGTGCCGGATTTTGTATGCCGGAAGCCGTGCTTTGACGGGGGAGCCGCTGACGATGGGCGCGGCGGCCGCTCTCTGCAGCACGGTAAAGGAAGGGGATGCAGTGTTTATTCTGACCGGATTTGTGCTGCTGCCCCATAAGGTGCCGGAGATGGACGGCATGGTAAGCTCCATGCTGCTTGCCAGAGCGCTTGTGATGGCGTTCGGGGCGAAGCCGATTATCATCTGCCCCCAGGATAATGTGGAGGCTGTAAAAAAATGTGCCAGCGTGGTAGGGCTTCATGTCTATGAGGACCTTCAGACGGTGATGGAGCTGCCCTTAAGCATGGGAGTGGCTGCGTTTACCAAGGATGAGCTGGAGGCTCCGGTCCAGGCCGGCGAACTGCTGGAGCAGGTGCTGCCGTCCGCTGTGATATCGATAGAAGCGCCGGGAGCCAACGGCTGCGGTCATTACCACAATGCAGTGGGAATGGACGTAACGGAGCTGGAGGCAAAGACGGATATTCTCTGGAATATGCTCCTCCAGAAGGGTGTGCTGAATATCGCAATCGGCGATTTGGGCAATGAAATCGGTATGGGGGCAATTGCAGAGCATATCCGCAGATATGTGCCGTTCACGGATCTGGGCGAATGCCGGTGCGGCTGCGGCGGGGGCATATTGGCGGCGAGCACCACGGACCATATCATTACCGCAACCTGCTCCGACTGGGGCTGCTACGGACTGATGGCGGCGCTGGCATACTTAAAGCGGGATATGGAAATCCTGCACCGGGAGGATATGGAAGCAGAAGTGATGCGGATGGCCTCGCGCAGCGGGATGATTGATATGACCGGATCGCTGCTTCCCGGTATTGACGGCTTTAATATCCGCATGAACACCGGAATTGTCAGTCTGATGCGGCAGTGTACGGCTTATGCCGTGCGCTATTCGCACAATTCTGAGCATTGGTTTGGACCGGTGCTGGCAAAGGGATTTTTTGAAACAGGAGGACAGGGAGCGTGAGAGCAGGAAAATGGCTGCATCCGGCAGGGCCGGTCTGCCAGATCAAGCCGGTGGGAGATCAGGCGCTGCTGGCGATATTTGGAAACCGGATTGATGAGTCGGTGAATGAAGCGGTGATCGCGCTGGAGCAGCAGGTACGCGCAGCCGGTATCGCCGGCGTTCTGGAGACGGTACCATCCTATGGGTCTTTGCTGATTTGCTATGACCCGATAAGGACGGATTATGAGACGTTAACGCCTTATATCCGAAGGCTGGCGGACAGACTGCAGACCGGGCAGCAGAAGCAGGGGCGGCTGGTGGAGATACCGGTGTGCTACGGCGGAATTTATGGGGAGGATCTTCCCTTTGTGGCTTCTCATGCCGGAATCAGCGAGCAGGAAGTGATCGCGCTCCATTCCGGCCGGAACTATCGTATCTTTATGCTTGGTTTTCTGCCGGGCTTTCCTTATCTGGGAGGACTGGATGCGCGGCTGGCAGCCCCCCGCCTGAAAAGTCCGCGAAGCAGGATTCCGGCCGGTTCGGTCGGAATCGGCGGGGAGCAGACGGGCATCTATCCGATGGACTCACCGGGGGGCTGGCAGCTGATTGGCCGGACGCCCCTTTCCTTATATCGTCCGGATTCCGGCGATGCAGAAGGAGGGATTCCATATGAGGCCGGAGACTGGATTCGATTTGTTCCGATATCTCAGGAGGAATTTCAAAGTATCAAGGAAAAACAGGAAGGCAGGTAAGGACGATGGCAATGGTGATTGAGTCGGCGGGAGCGCTTACTACGGTGCAGGACCTTGGCCGGAGAGGCTATGCGAACCGTGGAATCCAGGAAAATGGGGCCTGTGATAAATTCAGCAGCAGGATTGCTAATAAGCTGGCCGGGAACCGGGAGGACGCGGCCGTTTTGGAGATGACCCTGAAGGGAGACTGCATCCGCTTCACCTCGGAAGCCGTCATCGCGCTTGCGGGAGCAGACATGCAGCCGACTATAAATGGCAGGCGGATTCCGATGTATCATCCGGTTGCCGTGGAGTCCGGCGCAGTGCTGAACGCCGGTACCGCGGTTTTTGGCCTTCGCACCTATCTGGCCGTCCGCGGCGGCATCCATGTTCCTGTGGTGCTTGGAAGCCGCTCCACCGGACTGAAATGCCGGATGGGCGGATATGAGGGAAGGGCGCTCCGGTGCGGAGACGTACTGGAGATTGGAAATGAAGCGGACTCCGGCATGACGGGAACCGATGGCAGCGGCGGAATCAATGGCAGCGGCAGAGCAGCTGCCGGGGACTGCGGGAGCGAAGGGTGCGTGAAGGCGCTTCTTCCGTCCTGCGGAGTCCGGCTCGCAGGCGGGAAGCAGTATCCGCAGCTTCGGGTGGTGCCGGGGCCGCAGCAGGAGGCTTTTACCGAGAAGGGGCTTTTGACCTTTACCGGAGAAATTTATCATCTGACCGCCCAGTGCGACCGGATGGGGTGCAAGCTGGAAGGTCCGGTGATTGAGACGTTTCATGGTTCGGATATCATTTCCGATGGAATCGTAGAGGGCTCCATACAGGTATCGTCCGATGGACAGCCCATCGTGATGCTGGCAGACCACCAGACCACCGGAGGCTATGCCAAGATAGGAACCCTGATCCGGGCGGATGTGCCGCGGATGGCACAGATGCGGCCGGGAGATGCCGTGTCGTTCTGCTTTGTTACGGCCGGGGAGGCCGTGCTGGCCGCCAGAGCGATGGAACGACAGTTCGATTTGTGAAGAAATAAGGGAGGTAATTGCCATGTTGGATTATAAGGACTGGAAACCGGCTGACCTGCGGGCCCTGATCCGGGAAGGAGGACTGGATGCGCCGACAGCCGGTATGTGCAGCGGATATGCCCAGGGAAATCTTGTGGTGCTTCCGGAAGCGCTTGCCTATGATTTCCTGCTGTTCTGTCAGCGGAATCCGAAAGCATGTCCGCTTTTGGAGGTGTCAGATGCAGGAAGCCGTACCTTTCCCGTATTCGGAAGAGGCAGCGACATTGCAAGGGATATTCCACGATACCGGGTTTATGAGGACGGCGTCATGACCGGTGAATATCAGGATGTGTCAGCCTTATTTGATAAGAAGGAACAGGAAGGAATACGGCTGGTCAGTTTTCTGATTGGCTGCAGCTTTTCCTTTGAAGCGGACCTGCTGGAGGCGGGAATCCCGGTGCGGCAGATTGAGGAGGGCGTCAATGTCCCCATGTACAAAACCAATATTCCCTGCGTTCCGGCGGGGCGTTTTTTCGGAAATATGGTTGTCAGTATGCGACCGATTCCCCACAGGCTGGTTCCGGCAGCGGCGGCCATCACAGCCGGAATGCCGCGTGTACACGGCGCTCCGGTCCAGATCGGCTGTCCGGAGGCGATTGGAATTTCTGATTTGACACACCCGGATTTTGGCGATATGGTAACCATCCGTGAGGGTGAGGTTCCGGTGTTCTGGCCCTGCGGGGTGACGCCTCAGAATGTGGTTATGAGTTCAAAGCCCTCCTTCGTGATTACGCACGCGCCCGGACATATGTTTATTACCGATGTGAAAAATGCGGAATTGAGGCTGTGAGCCTAAGACGGAGAAAGAGAGGAAAATGCGTATGAACTCCATTGATTTAAATTGTGATTTGGGAGAAAGCTTCGGCGCCTATCGGATCGGAATGGACCGGGAGGTGATTCCCTGCATTACCTCGGCAAATGTTGCCTGCGGGTTTCATGCCGGCGATCCGGTGGTGATGGAACATACCGTGAGCCTGTGTCAGGAATATGGCGTCGCGGTGGGGGCGCATCCGGGCTTTCATGATTTGGAGGGCTTCGGGCGGAGAAAAATTGCAGCCACACCGGAGGAGATGCGGGCATCCATCATCTATCAGGTCGGCGCGCTGAAGGCATTCTGCGATGCGGCCGGAATCCGGCTCCATCATGTGAAGCCGCACGGCGCGCTCTATAATATGGCAGGAAAAGATTACCGGCTGGCGCGGGCAGTGGCAGAGGCGGTATACGCAGTTGACCCGGAGCTGGTGCTGCTTGCTTTAAGCGGCAGCCAGATGATTCGGGCGGCAGAGGAAATCGGACTTTCCGCCGCCAGCGAGGTATTTGCAGACCGTGCCTACGAGGCGGACGGTTCGCTGGTGCCGAGAAGCCAGCCGGACGCCATGATTGAAGACGAGGCGGAGGCAGTTGCCAGGGTGGTCCGCATGGTGACCGAGGGAAAGGTGACGGCCCGGGACGGCTCCGAGATTCCGATTCGGGCAGATTCAGTCTGCGTTCATGGAGACGGAGAAAAAGCGCTGGCATTTGTCAAAAAAATCGGAGCGGCTTTGAGAGCCTCCGGTATCGAGGTGCGGACTTTTGTGTAATTCCGCCATTTAAAAGAATATTGTATATTTCATCAGGGAACCGCGCATACTGGAAATGATTTCGAAAGAAAGAACGAAATCATGAAAATTATTTAAGAAGGTGTGTGAATGGATTCCCTGAAATTTATTTTGGGCGTGATTGGGCTGGTGGTTTGTATCGGCGGAATCTTTGCCGTAATCTGGGTGCTGCTGTTTGGGATTCCCCAGGGGATGATGGACGGCGGGACGCTGGTGGAAGGCGGATACCGATTGGAGCATGCAGCGGCTGTTCTCTTGAGCTGCCGGAAGGGCGGCGTATTTTGAGCGGCGTTTCGGGACGCGGGGAAGGCGGGCATCCGGTTTATCTGAAGATGAATCAGATTACCGAGGTGCAGAGTCCGGATGTGTTTTTAAAGGATGTGGCAGAGGTTTTCTGCCCGGACCCGGCGCTTCAAAACAAATGCCGGAGCTTAAAAATCAAGACCATCCATGAGACAAAAGAAACGCGTTTTGTGGAGGATACCATGGAGGTGATTCAAAAAATCAGTCAGCTGGATTCCAAAGCCCAGGTCTCAAATCTGGGGGAGATTGATTTTATCATCGACTATCTGCCGCCGAAGCCGCCCAGACATCTCTGGCAGTGGACGAAGGCCGCTGCCGTCTGTATCATCGCATTCTGCGGAGCTGCCTTTGCCATTATGACCTTCAACAACGATGTGGATGTGCCGGCGCTTTTTAAGGAGCTTTACCGGCTGATTATGGGCTATGAGCCAGAAGGCGTTACGATTCTGGAGCTTTCCTATTCGGCAGGGCTTTCCCTGGGAATTCTGATATTCTTCAACCATTTTGCAAAATGGCAGCTGACGAAGGACCCGACGCCGCTGGAGGTGGAGATGCGGACCTACGAGGATGAAATCTGCAGGACGCTGATTCAGAATAAGGGCAGAAAGGAGAAAGAGGTGGATGTTACCTGATATCCGGCTGATTTTTCTTATATTTTCCGGTCTGGCGGCCGGAGGCGTGATTGCGGCCGGAATCTTTGCCTTTCTGGCAGTGATCGGCGTGTTTCCCCGCCTGATCGGACGGACAAAAACCAGAAAGCATGTCTGGCTTTACGAGACCTTTATCATCGCTGGGGGAACCCTTGGAAATCTGGCCGATTTATATGAGGTTCCTCTGCATCTCGGAAATGTGGCCGGAACCATCTTTTTTCTGGTATTCGGCCTGTCGGTGGGGATTTTTGTGGGATGCCTGGTGATGTCGCTGGCGGAAACGCTGAATGCCCTTCCGGTGCTGACCAGAAGAATCCATCTGGCAACCGGATTCCAGTATGTGATTCTTGCAGTGGCCATGGGAAAGCTGGCCGGGTCCCTGGCTTATTTTCTGTGCGGAATCGGAAGCGGGTAGGACTATAATGCAGGGCGGAAGAGAGAAGCATTCATGGAAACAGGAAGAAACGGGAAAGAATAGAAAAAACCAGGAGGTGTGCCGATGGAGATAAATAAAAAGGCGTACAATGCGTATGTGAAGGAAGTAACCCCGGTAAATAATCTGTGGATGGACATGGGGAAGGCGTTTTTGACAGGAGGCGTCATCTGCGTAATCGCCCAGGGAATCACCAGCTGGCTGACCGGCGGCCTGGGTCTGGAAAAGGAGGCCGCCTCCGCCTGGACCCTGATTGTGCTGATTGGGGCAAGCGTGCTTGCCACCGGGTTGGGGTGGTACCCGAAGCTGGTGAAATTCGGCGGCGCCGGCGCGCTGGTTCCGATTACCGGGTTTGCCAATTCCGTGGCGGCTCCGGCGATTGAGAATCAGGTGGAGGGCCAGGTGTTCGGAATCGGCTGCAAGATTTTTACGATTGCAGGACCGGTAAT
>JAUNPZ010000203.1 GCA_030536455.1 Lachnospiraceae bacterium
CGGGCTGTATATACCGTCCGCAGCAGGCCTCCCAGAACCGGAAGGTGCAGCTTCATGCGGTCCAGCCCTTCCCGGACAAAGGGGATGCTGCTGACCGCCCTCCATAGAAAAAGGGCCGCAGCAGCTCCCGCAGGGATGAGATACCAGCGTTCCGACACAAGCCCCGTAACCCCATACAGGATGCGGGTCGGAAGCGGGAGCTCGTCCATCCATTCAAATAAGGACGCAAACTGAGGCAGGACAAAGCCGGTCAGCAGTCCTGCCGTAAGAATCAGAAGCGCCAGCAGAAATTTCGGATACAGCAGCGCGCCTGCCACCTGTGCCCTCTGACGGTGCTCCCGACGGTAATGCTCCGCCAGGCGAAGCGCCGTCCGGTCCAGATTTCCCGCAGACTCTGCGGCGCGGAACATGGAAATCATCAGCGGCGGAAATGCGCCGTTCTGCTCCTCCATCACCTGTGAGGGCGGCTCGCCGCGCCGAATTCCCGTCAGAAGCGCCTCATACTGCTCCCTGGTCCGGGACCGGAGCCCCGCCTCCCCGGAAAGGATATCCAACGCTCTGGAAATCGGGATTCCGGACTGGAGCATCGTCCCCAGCTCTCTGGAAAACTCCGAAAGCTCCAGTGGCTTTAACGGACGGCTGCGTCCCAAAATCCATTTCCGTGCTCCGTTCCGGTTTCGTTGTTTCATCTGTTTCACGCCTCCTGCTCCTTCCTAATCAGACTGCCTGCTTCCTCATACGGAAAATCCGGCAAATGACAGATACCACCGCAGCAGCTCCTCGCCCCAAAGAAGGGACACCGCCGCACCAAGACACAGAAAAGGCCCGAAGGCGAACTGGTCCTTCCGGTCTGCTTTCTTTCCGGCCAGCAGCCAGGCTGCCCAGAGACCTCCGCCCAAAACAGCCAGGAGCATGGCGCACAGGCACCGTCTCCAGCCCAGGAATGCGCCGCAGGCTGCCATCAGCTTGATATCTCCGCCGCCAAACGCGCCCGGAACCACATATGTCAAAATCAGCATGGGAACGCTGACGCAGAACAGGCCGAGCATTCTGGTTCGAAACGAAGGCTCGTGCCCCGTCAGCCACGATAAAAGCGAAAGAATCAGGATTGCCGCCGGAATATGATCCGGAATCTCCATGGTCGCCATGTCGATACAGGCAGCAGCCGTCAGCAAACCGAAAAACGCAAAGAAAAACAGGGATTCCGCATCCATATACAAACTCATCTGCGTTATTCCTGCTCTCATATAAACTGGTTGATTTCCTCCTCGTACCGGTAGTCAATCCCGGCCAGCGATGAAATCAGCCACTCCTTGTCCACATCCAGAGAACGGCAAAGTTCCTCCAGACTGGAATAATGGTCCCTCAACTGGGTATTGATATAACTTAAAAGCATAACCGGATCTTTTGGTATCATCATGTTTCCCCTTTCAAACTTTTTTTGCGAAATGTTCTTTCTTTACATTCATTTCGACAGCTTTTTTTATTGTAACGAATTTCCCGATAAACTGCAATGGCGTTTTGATTCAAATGCAAAAACGAGGCCGCGAGGTACGCAGTCCCGTTTTTGCATTTTTATGTGTTCTTTTTGTTTTCTGCATAAGCTGTCCGAAAATCCTGCTTCCGGCTTAGGATTCCGTATAAGCCGTCAGCCCGCTGCCGTCCGCCAGACAGTCGATCACGATGGTGTCTCCGGCGCGGACTCCGTCTCCCAGAATCAGCCGGGCCGCCAGCGTTTCCACATGCTTCTGCAGGTAACGCTTTAACGGACGGGCGCCGTAAACCGGGTCGTAGCCGTTATCCGCCACAAACTTCTTGGCAGAATCCGTCAGACGGATGCTCAGCTCCTTATCCGCCAGACGGCGGTTCACATCCGCTACCAGAAGGTCCACGATGCCGCCGATATTGTCCCTGGTCAGAGGCTTAAAGAGGATCGTCTCGTCCAGACGGTTCAAAAACTCCGGACGGAAATGCGCCCGCAGGTCATTCATCACCATCTGCTCCGCCTCCGGACGGATGGCGCCGTTCTCATCAATGCCGTCCAGCAGATACTGGGAGCCGATATTGGAGGTCAGGATCAGAATCGTGTTCTTAAAGTCCACGGTCCGTCCCTGGGAATCGGTGATTCGTCCATCATCCAGAACCTGGAGAAGTACGTTAAACACATCCGGATGAGCCTTCTCCACCTCATCGAACAGCACAACCGAATACGGCTTCCGGCGCACGGCCTCGGTAAGCTGGCCGCCCTCGTCATAGCCGACATATCCTGGAGGCGCACCGATTAACCGGGACACAGAATGCTTCTCCATGTACTCGCTCATATCGATACGGACCATATTGCTCTCATCGTCAAACAAGGACTCCGCAAGCGCCTTGGCAAGCTCGGTCTTGCCCACACCGGTCGGCCCCAGGAATAAGAAGGAACCGATTGGCTTGGACGGATCCTTGATGCCGGCCTTGGAACGGATGATCGCCTCCGTCACCTTCTCCACGCCTTCATCCTGACCGATGACCCGCTTATGCAGCACCTCATCCAGATGAAGGGTCTTGCTTCTCTCGCTCTCCGTCAGCTTCGCCACCGGAATGCCGGTCCATTTGGAAATGATACGGGCAATCTCATCCTCGCTGACGCTTTCATGCACCAGGCTTAAATCCTCGCCCCGCACCTTCTCCTCCTCTGCCGCCAGCTCCTTCTGAAGCTCCGGCAGGCGGCCGTACTGCAGCTCGGCAGCCTTATTCAGATCATACCGCTGGTGGGCATCCTCAATCTCCCGGTTCACCGACTCAATCTCCTCACGAAGAGAAGAAAGACGGTCTACGGAAGCCTTTTCATTCTCCCACTGCGCCTTTCTGGAGGCAAATTCATCATGAAGCTCTGCCAGCTCCTTCTGCAGATCTGCCAGACGGTCCTGGCTTAAATGGTCCGTCTCCTTCTTAAGAGCCGCCTCCTCGATCTCCATCTGCATAATCTTTCTGGACAGCTCATCCAGCTCCGCAGGCATGGAGTCCAGCTCCGTCTTGATCAGGGCGCAGGCCTCATCCACCAGGTCGATGGCCTTAT
>JAUNPZ010000051.1:0-15081 GCA_030536455.1 Lachnospiraceae bacterium
GGCATCTGCTGCACGGCCGATGGAGGCTGCGTGGTGAACGGCTGGCCGGACACAGACTGGCCGGCTGCCAGTTTTTCCGTCTTCCGGATAAAGAGGTCCAGCTCCATCCGGCGCTCCCCTGCTTTCCGCTGCTCCTTCTCTGCCTTTTCCTTCTCCTGCCGCTTCTGGTCTTCAATCAGAGCCTTGCTGCATATCATATTTTCCTTCGTGCTGGTGGAGGACATCTCCAAAAGCATCTGCTCCGGAGCCACCCCGTTATACCGCAGGTACTCGGCCATGGCCTGCGCCTCTGTGGTTGGCTCTCCCGGTCCCTGGCCGCCGGAAAGCACCAGCTTCGTCTCCGGGTGCTCCTCCACATAGCGGATCACCTTATCCAGCCGCCGCTTCAGCGAGGAACTGATATCGTCCTCCCGGACCTTGGCCCCAAGCACGATCAGATAATCCAGCGGCTGCCGGGAGGATGCCCGCATCATTCCGCTGAAGATGAAAAACTGAAGAATCAGAAAAACCGTCAGCCCAAGGGCGCACAGCGTCACGGCCGAAACCGGAAGCCACAGCGGAACCTTGTTTTTGTGACGGCTGTAATACACGCTGCCTCTGGACAGCAGGAAAAAGAGGACGGCAAGGGCCAGCCAGATTCCCACCGCCGAGGTCTCGATTCCGGAATACACCACAATCACACAAAAATAAATCAGACATAGAACCGATAAGATTCCAAATGTAACAGAAAGCAATCTGTTCCCTCCTTCTCTTCATCGAATACGTCACCCACGCAGGCCGCAATTCAGCGGCGCCGGCTGCAAGCACCCCAAAATCAAGGGAAAAGGGCTGCCGTAAACTTCAAGGCTTCCCCCGCAAAGCATGGAGAAAAAGCCTGTGTATGTCTGCAGCAGCCTTTTTGTACCGCACACCGGAGAATCCGATGTACTCCGGCATGCCTACGCCGTGATGACCGGTTCCGGCTCTCTGCGGCGCAAAATATCATATTGTTCCATCTCTGCATCCAACTCTACCCAGAGCTGCTGCTTCGGATGCGGCGCGGATTCCTGCGCCTCTCCTTCTTCATTCCAGATGCCCTTCACCGAAACCTCCAGGTTCCGGCCGTCCGGCTTCATGATTTCGATTGTCTCCCCTACGGAGAATTTATTCTTCTGCTCAATCCGGCAGCGTCCCTTCTCATCCAGGGCTTCCACCGTTCCTAAATAGGTGTAATTCTTCACATAGGTGTTGTTGTCATAAATCTGGGTTTCCCGGGTCGGCTTTCCAAAATAAAAGCCGGTGGTAAATTCACGGTAGGTGCATTTTCCAATCTCGTCCTTGTACCACTCCAGATTCTTTTTGTAGAGCTCCGGGTCCTTCTGATAGTCATCAATGGCCTTCCGGTAGGTTCTGGCCACGGTGGCCACATAAAGGGCCGTCTTCATCCGGCCTTCTATCTTGAAGCTGTCGATGCCGGCCTGTATCATCTCCGGGACATGCTCGATCATGCACAGGTCCTTGGAATTAAAGAGAAAGGTTCCTCTCTCATTCTCATAAACCGGCATGTACTCGCCCGGTCTTGTCTCCTCTACTACGGAATATTTCCAGCGGCACGGATGGGTGCAGGCTCCCTGATTGGCGTCTCTTCCCACCAGGAAGTTGCTCAGCAGGCAGCGGCCGGAATAGGAGATGCACATCGCTCCGTGAATAAAGCTTTCAATCTCCATCTCCTCCGGGATATGGGCGCGGATTTCCTGAATCTCAGCCAGAGAAAGCTCCCTTGCGGAAACCACCCGCTTTGCGCCCAGGTTCCACCAGAACAGATAGGTCCCGTAGTTGGTGTTGTTCGCCTGGGTGCTGATATGAATCTCCATATCCGGAAGCACCCTTCTGGCAATGGAAAATACGCCTGGGTCGGAAATGATCAGCGCATCCGGGCCAATCTCCTTTAACTCATGGAAATAAGCCTCCACGCCCTCCAGGTCCTCGTTATGTGCCAGAATATTGGCAGTAATATATACTTTCACCCCACGGCTGTGGGCAAACTGTATTCCTTCTTTAATCTCTTCATTGGAAAAATTCTTGGCCTTGGCGCGAAGTCCGAACGCCTCGCCTCCGATGTACACCGCATCCGCACCGTACACCACGGCGGTCTTCAGTACTTCCAGGCTGCCGGCCGGTATCAGCAGTTCTGTCCTTCTCATATGCTTCCTCTCTTATCTACATTTATATCTTTACGCTGAGAGTCACTCCATCCCCGATGGGGATAATGGAAGTCTCCAGCCCCTCTGTATGCTTCAATGTATACAGATAATCCCGCATACGGCTGTGGATGGTCCGGTTCCGCCGCTCCACCGCGAACCGGGACTCAATCAGGTCCCCGTCCTGCAGCACATTGTCCGAAACCAGCATGCCGCCCGGAGCCAGAAGCCCCAGCACCACAGGCAGCCAGTGGATGTACTGGCCCTTTGCGGCATCCATAAAGATAAAATCGAAGCTTTCCGGCGAAAGCCCCTTCATAATCTCCTCCGCGTCACCCTCCAGCAGGGTGATGTCCGATTCCCGCCCGGCCCGCTTAAAATTCGCATGGGCAATGGGAATCCGTTTTTCGTATTTCTCAATGGTGGTGATATGGCAGTCCTTTCCCATAACGGAGGCCATCAGAAGGGCCGAATAGCCTACGGCCGTACCTACCTCCAGAATCGCCTTCGGCCGGGTCCCCGCCACCAGGGTTTTTAAGAGCGCAGCCGTCTCCTTCCGGATAATGGGTACGAAGGTTTCCTTCGCCTCCCGCTCGATGCACTCCAGCACCGGCTCCATATCCGGCTCCAGTGAACGGATGTAATCCGTAATCCGCTGATTTCCTATCATGTTCCCGGTACTCCTTCCCCGTCCTCCGGCTTTACGCTCAGCTCCTCCAGGATCTCCTTAGGCGTCATGGAGGAATTCAGTACATAAGCTCCGGGATAAATCTCATAATCGTAAAACATGGCCTGAACGGCAAATGCATGGCGGTTGCGGATCAGCCCTTCCTTTTCCAGCATATCTCCTACCTGGCTTCCGGTCTGTCCTTCCTCCACCACCACGGTCTTCACGATTCCGGGCGGCTCCGACACGGCCTTCGCGCCGAATATCTCATGTCCGAACCGGAAGCCCGCCGTCATGCCCTCGTACAGGACCAGGACGCTCAGCGCATAAATGATCAGCCGGAGGGAGACTTTAATAATCGCCGTCGTTACCCGGTTAATATCTCTGGTCGTATCGCTCATACAGTCTCCCTCCTCATCTGCTGCCGCATCTTTCTGCTTTGTAACGGTTTCTCTCCTACACTTCCATGATAATCGGAAGAATCATCGGATTCCGCTTCATCCGCTTCCATAAAAAGTCACTTAAGCTGTCTTTGATCACATTCTTGATCTTGCCCCAGTCGCTGACATGACGATCCAGGCAGTCTGCCACCGCATCGTCCACGACCCGTCTGGCCTCTTCTAACAGGTCCTCGGATTCCCGCACATATACGAAGCCTCTGGACACAATATCCGGCCCTGCAAGAAGCTGGTTGCTGTATTTCTCCAGGGTCAGCACCACCACGATGATGCCGTTCTGCGCCAGGTTCTGACGGTCGCGCAGCACGATGTTGCCCACATCGCCGACGCCCAGTCCGTCCACCAGAATCGCGCCGGCCGGAACATGTCCGGTCACCTCGCCCTTCTCCTGATTCAGCTCCAGCACATCGCCGGAGTTGATCATCAGCACATTTTCCTTCGGAATGCCCACCGCCTGGGCCAGATTCGCCTGGGTCATACGGTGGCGGTACTCGCCGTGAACCGGGATGGCATACTTCGGATGCACCAGAGAGTAGATCAGCTTAATCTCCTCCTGGCAGGCATGTCCGGATACATGGGTATCCTGGAAGATAACCTCTGCGCCCTTCTGGGACAGCTCGTTGATTACCTTGGCCACTGCCTTCTCATTGCCCGGAATCGGGGTGGAGCTTAAGATGATCACATCATTCGGCGTGATGGAAACCTTCTTGTGAATGGATGCCGCCATCCTGGAAAGAGCCGCCATGGACTCGCCCTGGCTTCCGGTGGTGATCAGCACCGTCTTCTCCGGCGGATAGTTCTTTAACTGTTCAATCTCGATTAAGGTTCCTTCCGGAATCTTGATATATCCTAATTCGCTGGCAGTTCCGATTACATTTACCATGCTTCGTCCCTCTACCACGCACTTTCTTCCGTACTTGTAGGCCGAATTGATAATCTGCTGCACACGGTCCACGTTCGAAGCAAAGGTTGCCACGATAATTCTCTTGTTCTGATGGTCCGAAAAGATGGAATCAAAGGTCTTGCCCACCGTCCGCTCCGACGCGGTAAAGCCAGGCCGGATGGCGTTGGTACTGTCGCACATCAGTGCCAGCACGCCCTTCTTTCCCAGCTCCGCAAAGCGCTGCAGGTCAATGGAATCTCCGAATACCGGAGTATAGTCAATCTTAAAGTCGCCGGTGTGGACAATGGTTCCGGCCGGTGAGAAAATCGCCAGAGCCGATGCATCTGCGATACTGTGGTTGGTCTTGATAAATTCCACCCGGAAGCACCCTAAATTCACGGACTGTCCATGCTTGATCACCTTCCGTCTGGTGGACTTTAACATGTTGTTCTCTTTTAATTTATTCTCAATTAACGCAATCGTCAGTTTTGTTCCGTACACCGGAACATTTAATTCCTTTAACACATATGGAAGCGCACCGATATGGTCCTCATGTCCATGCGTGATCACGAATCCCTTTACCCGGTCAATATTCTGCTTTAAATAGGTCACATCCGGAATCACCAGGTCAATGCCCAGCATATCATCGGTTGGGAATGCCAGACCGCAGTCCACGATAATGATGCTGTCCTGACACTCGATGGCGGTGATATTCATTCCAATCTGCTCCAAACCTCCTAACGGGATTACTTTCACGGTCTCATTTTTGTTTTCTTTTCCTTTCAATCTCTTACCTCCGTTGTTCTTCCACCAAAAAACTACTTTTGAAGCTCCACATCCGCATCATCCAAAAGCTGGGTGAAAATCTGAAATAAATCGTTTAACTCGTCGTCATCCTCCACAAAGCAGTAGACTGCCTCTGCCTCTTCTGCTCCGGAAGTATCCTTCAGGATGTAGCACTCACCGTCTGCCTCCTCATCCTCCTCATCGGTCACCAGCAGGTAGTTGGTTCCGTTGATTCTGGTTTCTTCCACCACAAAAAAGTCCACAGACTCTCCGTCCTCTGTCTGAAGGGTAATCTTTTCTTCACTGTTCATCATATTGTTCTCCTAATGTCTGCTGTCCAAATAGTTCTGAAGGATGAAGACTGCCGCAATCTTATCGATAACCGCCTTTCGGTTTTCTCTCCGGACACCGCTTTCCATCAAAACCCGTTCTGCGGATACCGTGCTCAAACGCTCGTCCCATAAGATTACCGGAAGTCCGGTCCGGCGCTCCAGCATCGCCTGGAACTCCTCCGACTTCTTCGCCCGGTCGCCTGCCGTGTTGTTCATGTTCTTAGGATACCCCAAAACAATGGCGGTAATCTGGTATTCCTTTATCAGTTCTTCAATTCTGGCACAGGTCTGGCGGAGCTTGTTCTCCTCCCTGCGCACGATGGTCTCCACACCCTGGGCCGTAATCCCCAGTTCATCACTGACTGCCACACCCACGGTCCTGGAGCCGTAATCCAGGCCTAATATTCTCATATGTTTCCTCTCCGAATTTCATTGCGGTACAAAATTTGCATTCAAACAAAACCAGTTGGCATACCGCCAACTGATTTTATCTTATCCCTGTAATTTTTATCCTTTCCTCGCAGCCTGCCTGTGTTCACGCCACATCCACTCACTTTTTCAGCTTCGTGTCAATATAAACCGCCATCATCTCTTCCAGAAGCTCATCCCGCTCAACCTTCATAATGAGGCTTCTGGCGCCCTTGTGGCTGGTAATATAAGTTGGGTCCCCTGACATAATATAGCCAACGATCTGATTGACAGGATTATATCCCTTCTCTGTCAGGGCAATATAAACCTGTTCCAGAACCTGTGCCGCATTCGCTGTATTCTCCTGGAGAGTTATAAATTGTGTATCCTGCATATCGCCCATCTTCATCACGTCCTTATCACTATTCTATCTTATTCTAAACCAAAAATACTATTTCGGCAAGAACATATTTCTATATTTTATGTGAATCTTTCAAAAAATCGTTTAAAACTCCGGTAAAAATTCCATAATCTCCGGGTTTAACATGCGGACTCCGGTGCCGTTTACAATCCGGCCCTTGAAACTGCCGGCCGGATTCCCCAGATTTTCCATGGGGACCGCCGCCTTCACATATTCCTTCGTAAACCCGGTCATATAGGAGATTCCGTCTATCTGGATCTCCTCCTCCAGAAGCACCTGGTTTCTCTTTCCCAGAAAGCTTCTCCGGTATTCCTCCGACATCTCCGCCTCCAGCTTTAACAGCACATCACTCCGCTGTCCCTTCACCGTCTCCGGAATCTGGTCCGGCATCACGGCTGCCCTGGTTCCGCCTCTTCTGGAGTATTTAAAGATGTGCATCTCATAAAAATGAATCTGCTGCAGGAATTCCTTCGTCGTCCGGAACTCCTCCTCCGTCTCCCCCGGAAAGCCCACGATCACATCGGTGGTAATCGCCGGATGGTCAAAGGCCTCCCGCAGATACGCACAGCCCTGCCGGTACTCCTCCGGCGTGTAGTGGCGGTTCATCCGCTTTAGGGTTTCCTGGCACCCGCTCTGAAGGGACAGGTGGAACTGGGGGCAGATTTTCGGCAAAGCTGCCAGCGCAAAAGCAAACTCGCGGGTTACGATTCTCGGCTCCAAAGAGCCCAGGCGGATGCGCTCCAGTCCCGGAATCTCATGGACCTTTTGGATCAGCTCCAGAAGATTCATCTGGCCGGCTTCCCAGGTCCCGGATTTCCAGTCGGACTCCTCGCTTCTTGCGCCGTCAAAATCCAGGCCGTAGGAGCTTAGATGAATCCCGGTCAGCACCACCTCTTTATAGCCTCTGGACACCAGCTCTCTTATCTCCGCCGCCACATCCTCGGCCTTCCGGCTCCGAACCCGTCCTCTGGTGTAGGGAATGATGCAGTAGCTGCAGAACTGGTTGCAGCCGTCCTGTACCTTGATGAAGGCCCTGGTATGGCCGGAAATCCGGCTGATATGAAGGTCCTCGTAATCTCTGGCCGCCGCAATGTCGATGACATGGCTCTCCGGTTCCGGTTCCCGCGCCGCTTCGCTTTCCTGCGCTTCCGGCTCCCGCACGGCTTCGCTTTCCTGCATTTCCGGCTCCATCCGCTTAAAATACTCCTCCAGGATTTCCACCAGTTCTTTTTTCTTATTGTTCCCGATAATAATGTCCACTGCCCCGTCCTTCTTCAGCTCCTCTGCCGCAGCCTGAACGTAGCATCCGGCTGCCACCACCACGCTTTGCGGATTCTTTGCCTTTGCCCGGTGGAGCATCTGACGGGACTTTTTATCCGCTATATTGGTCACGGAGCAGGTGTTGATGATGCACACCTGGGCATCTTCTCCGAAAGGTACAATCTCGTATCCGGCCTCCTCCAGCATCTGCTGCATGGCCTCGGTTTCATAGGCATTGACCTTGCAGCCCAGGTTGTGCAGGGATGCTCGTCTCTTCATAACTAAATTTCTCCAATCTTTTATGCAATCTCACTATTGACTTTTTGCCAACCTCTTTGTAGTATGGAACTAGGATGATTTACAAGTCCTAACTTACATACCTTAAGGAGGCATTGACATGAAAACAGTTCGTATTTCTTTAAATTCCATCGATAAAGTTAAATCTTTCGTAAATGATTTAACCAAATTTGACGTTGACTTCGACCTGGTATCTGGAAGATATGTAATCGATGCGAAATCCATCATGGGAATTTTCAGTCTGGATTTATCCAAACCAATCGACTTAAATATCCATGCGGAAAACGGAATTGATGAGATCCTGAACGTCCTGACTCCATACATCATCAAATAATGGAATCTGGAACTGCCGGAACAGAAAGGCAATAGGAAGCTGCGCTCTGCAGCTTTTTCTATTGCCCTTTTTTGTCTCAAATCCGGAATTCTATTCGCACAGGATCACTTCTGCGGTTTCTACCGCGGTCTTTACCATCTCGTCAATCTTCTCCGCCAGCTTCTCCTCGGAGCGGTGGATGATGTTAATGTTCGGCTTCGTCACCGGATGCTTTGCCACAAAGATGGTGCAGCAGTCCTCGAACGGCTGAATCGATGTCTCAAAGGTTCCGATCTTCTCGGAAATGTCCACAATCTCCTGCTTGTCAAAGCCGATTACCGGACGGAATACCGGCATGGTGCAGACCTCATTGGTGGCCGCTAAGGACTGAACCGTCTGGGAAGCAACCTGACCGATGCTCTCACCGGTAATCAGGCCAAGGCACTTGTTCTCCTTCGCGATGATTTCCGCAATCCGCATCATGTAGCGGCGCATGATGATGGTCAGCTCCTCATGAGGACACTGGTCATAGATATAAAGCTGGATATCCGTAAAGTTTACTACATGCAGCTTCATCGGGCCGGAATACTTCGCAACCAGCTTCGCCAGGTCCACCACCTTCTCCTTGGCCCGCTCGCTGGTATACGGCGGCGCATGGAAATAGACGGCCTCGATGACAACGCCTCTTTTTGCGATCATGTAGCCGGCCACCGGGCTGTCGATACCGCCGGAAAGCAGCAGCATGGCTCTTCCGTTGGTTCCCGCCGGCATACCGCCCGGTCCCGGGATTACCTCTGAATAAATATTAATCCGGCTCCGCATCTCCACATGGAGCATCACCTGGGGCTCATGCACGTCCACGGAGGTCTCCGGGAATGTTTCCAGAATCACCTCGCCCAAATCACGGTTGATCTCATCCGACTTCATCGGATACTGCTTGTTCGCTCTTCTGGCATTCACCTTGAAGGTGAAATGCTTATCCGGATATACCTGGTCCACATACCGGATTACCTGCTTTTTCAGCTCCTCAAAGCCTTCATCCTCCACCTGGACCATGGGGCAGATGCCGGAGATGCCGAATACCCGCTTTAATGCCTCCACCGTCTCGTCAAAATCAAATTCCGACAAGGCGTTCGCATAGATGCGGCCGGATTCCTTGGTCACCTCGAACTGGCCGTCCACCGACTTTAATGCGAAGCGGATCTGCTTTACCAGCGCGTCCTCAAACATGTACCGGTTCTTTCCCTTAATGCCGATTTCTGCATATTTAATCAAAAATGATTGATATTTCATCCTGTCTTTCCTATCCTCTCTGATACCGCCTCAGCACCGGGAGCAGCTCCTTCAGCGCCTCTATGGTATAATCTAACTGTTCTCTGGTATTATAAATTCCTAAGCTGAACCGCAGGGTAGAGTCCAGAAGCTCCTTCTTCACGCCCACCGCCTTTAATGTGCCGCTGATGGCCGGATGATTGGAGGAGCAGGCCGAGCCGCTTGACACATAGATGCCCTTTTCCTCCAGGGCATGGAGAAGCACCTCGCTGCGGACTCCGGAAAAGCTGACGCTGACAATCTGCGGCGCGCTCTCCAGTCCTTTCTTGCTGTTCACCGTTATCCCCTCGATTTCCTCCATGCGGTCAATCAGATAATCCTTTAGCTCCGTCATCTTCCGGATCCGCTCCGAAAAACCGGTATACATCTCCTTTGCCGCCAAGCCGAGACCGGCCGCTCCCGGTACGTTCTCCGTGCCGGAGCGCATATCCCTCTGCTGTCCGCCGCCGAACAGAATAGGGCGGATTTTCACCTTTTCATTGATATAAAGGAAACCGACTCCCTTCGGCCCGTGAATCTTATGTCCGCTGACGCTGAGCAGGTCGATTCCCTGCTTTTTCGGGCGGATTTCAAACTTTCCGTAAGCCTGTATGGCATCCACATGGAACACAGCAGAGGGATTCTTCGCCCGGATGACCCTGGAAATCTCCTCCACCGGCTCCACCGCCCCGATTTCATTATTCACATACATGACGGACACCAGAATGGTATCCGGGCGGATAGCCGCTTCCAGCTCCGCAAGCGAGATGTGGCCGTCCCGGTCTACCGGAAGATAAGTGACCTCAAAGCCCTGGCTTTCCAGATACATTAACGGATTATATACCGACGCATGCTCAATCCGGGTGCTGATGATATGCTTCCCGGCTCTCTGGTTTGCCATGGCCGTGCCGATCAGCGCCATATTGTTGGATTCCGTGCCGCCGGAGGTAAAGAGAATCTCCTTGTCCTGCACCTTCAGCGTCTTTGCGATGGCCGCCCTGGCTTCCTTGATGTAGCGCTCTGCTTCCATCCCCTTGCGGTGCTTGGAGGACGGGTTGCCATAATCCTCCGTCATGGTTTTCACTACAATATCCCTCACACAGTCCATGACCTGGGTGGTGGCTGAATTATCTAAATATGCTTCCATTCCTTCTATCCTTATCCTGTCTTGCGGTTTTTACGTTTCCTGCAGCGCTCACAGCCCCTGAGGCTTTCACAGCTTCTGCGGCTTTCACAGTTCCTGCCGTTCTCCTGCTTTGGCCCCAGGATTCGATATCTTCTCTGCCGCTTCCAGCTCCAGCTTCATCATCAGCACTGAAAGCAGGGTCAGACCGGCCGTCTCCGTCCGCAGAATCCGCTTTCCCAGGGAAACCGGTCGGATTCCGGCCTCCTCTGCCATCTGCACCTCCTCCGGCTCAAAGCCGCCCTCCGGCCCGATGAATACGGCAATCGACTGCCCTGCCCCAACGCCGGCCAGCTCCTTCGCCGTCCCGGCCATTCCTTCCTGATGCTCATACGCAAAAAATCCGGTCCCGCATACAGAAGCGTCCTTTACGGCCTCCTTAAGGGTCAGCACTCCGGAAATCTCCGGAATCACGCTGCGCTTCGACTGCTTGGCCGCACTTTCCGCAATGGACTGCCAGCGCTTTAACTTGCTTTCTTCCTTCTTTTTATCCAGCTTCACCACCGCGTTCTTCGTGGCAACCGGCACGATCCGGCTGACGCCAAGCTCCACGGCCTTCTGGATGATCAGCTCCATCTTATCACTTTTGGGGAGTCCCTGGTACAGGATGATTCTGGAAGGCAGCTCCCGGCTGTCCTCCTCTTTTTTTAAGATTTCCGCCAGGACCGCTTCGGAATCCAGCTCTGCCACACGGCAGAGATAATCCTGTCCCGTCCCGTCGCTGACCAAAAGCTCCTCGCCCGGTTTCATGCGGAGCACATTCTTCGCGTGATTCACATCCGGCCCGGTAATCCGGACCATTCCCTCCGCAATCTGCTCCGGCTTTACAAAAAAGTGATGCATAAACTCTCCTCTGCTTTCCGTCTTCGCTTAACCTTCGGAATCTGCCCGGCCTTACCGCTTTCTGGCTGTTACGTTCACCCACTCGCCCTGATAGGTTACTTCCACCACCTCGAACTGGTCGTTCGCTGCAAATGCCGCGCGCACATCTGCTTCCTTCAGATTAATAATGCCGGAGGTGATGAAGATGGCTCCCTTCTTCAGATGAACCGGAACCTCCTTCTGCAGCAGGATAATAACCGGAGCCAGGATATTCGCTACCACGATATCGTACTTCTCATATCCGGCCCAGTCCTGGATCTCCTTCTCGTCGATGATGTTGCCCTGCACCACATGGAACTTATCCCCGGAAATCCCATTGGACTCCAGATTCTCTCCGACCGCGGTGATGGCATTCTCATCCAGGTCCGTTCCCCAGACCTCCTTTGCACCCAGCTTTAACGCTGCGATGCCTAAGATTCCGCTTCCCGTACCCACATCCAGCACCAGACTGTCCGGGGTCACATACTTGCGGAGCTGGCGGATGCAGAGCTGGGTCGTCTCATGCATGCCGGTTCCAAATGCCGTTCCCGGGTCAATCTGAATCAGCAGCTTGTCCCTGTGCTCCTCCGGAATCGTCTCCCAGGTTGGCTTAATCAGGATATCATCTACGGTAAACGGCTTAAAATACTGCTTCCAGTTGTTGATCCAGTCCTTGTCCTCCGTCTCGGACTCCTCGATGGTTCCGGCGCCTAAATCCGTAAACATAGAAAGCTCTTCCAGGCCTTCCTTTACCTTCTTTAACATCTCCGCCACATTCTCATCATCATCCAGATAGAAGCTGACCCTGGCCACGCCCTCATCCGGCGGAAGCTCCGGAAGAATATCAATGAACATTCCCTTGGTTTCCCGGTCCGTCAGAGGTACATTGTCCTCAATCTCAATTCCTTCAATTCCAATCTCATCCAGCATGCTGCTGATCAAATCCTCTGCCTCCGTGGTGGTGGTCAGGGTAAATTTCTTCCACTTCATGTTCTCCTCCAAAAATCTGGTTGTTTTCCTTACTTTCCGCAGCAGCCGTTTTGCGCTTCACAGCCGCCTTCCGCTCCTTAAAATTTGCATTATTCATCATAGCACAGTTTCCCCCTGCTGTAAAGAAGCCGGGGTTTTGAAAAAAATCGAAAAAAATTTTAAATATTTTGAAAAAGTATGCAATAAAACCGCTTCCTGCTGCATTAACCTTTTGAACGGATGAAGATACTTTGCCAAAAGCAGTCTTTCCAGGGCACGTCCTTCGGGACAAAACAATCAAAGAAACGAAATTCCTTGATGCATTACAAATTCCATCACACCGCCCGAAAAAGACCCGCTCCGGCAGAGATTTTCAAATTACAAACTAATTGGCAATTAGAATTTGTGATTCACATGAAAATGGAGTGCAAGGCAGCCTGGTGACGAGGCGCACAGCACTCCATTTTTATTGCGTGAAACAGCCGTTCCGGATGAACGCACGAACGCGTCCGACTGCCTTACTCCTCCGTCAGAATGGACCAGTTCACCATCTCATGCTCCGTTTCAAATTCCGCCGAATCCAGGCAGCGGTCCTCAAACTCCACCTCTCCGGTCTGATTATCATACGGGTCATGACGAAGCCCCTTCACCGGCGGGACAAAATCCGCCTGGAACTGACAGCAGGACGGCATCCGGTACGGGTCCAGATTTCCAAAATAAAACTCTCTCCGCTCCTGACAGCCCATCCGGTACGCCGAGCCGCCAAAGGAACAGTCCGCATACAGCCAGCCGTAAGGCTCTGCGTAGAACATCGCCCAGTCGTGGCATCCCACATCTCCCGGTCTTGCATAAAGACCCGACTGCCATCTGGCCGGAACTCCGGCAATCCGGCACATGTTAATGAAAAGAAGGGCCTGGATTCCGCAGTCTCCCTTCCATCCGGCCGCCGCATAATCCACAAGCTCCGTAATGGTCAGATAGCTTCTCACATAGGAATACATCAGATGGGAGGTGATATAGTCGTAAATCCGTTTTGCCTTCTTTAACGGGTCGGTCTCATCTCCCACAACCTCCCCGGTCACCGCTTTCAGGTATGGCGTAAAGTGGATATGAGGAAGCTGCTCTCCCAGATAGTGGAATGGCTTGTCCTTTTCCCTCCACTTCTCAGGAGCTGTCCCGGCCGCTGCAGATATCCCGGCCGCTGCCTTTCCGGCGCCGCCTGCATCCACATACGGCATCTTCACCACATATTCATATTCGATTTTAAACTGCATCCCCGGCTGATAGGCTCCGGTAAAGCATACGGTCCTCTGGTCCGCATCGGAAGGCGCCAGATATGCCTGCATCGGCCCGCAGACACCATCCTCAGCCCGGCCAGCCAAATCAACCACTTTCGCTTCCTTCTCCTCCCCGTCCACGGTGATCACAGACGCTGCCAGCAGCCGGAAGGACTGCACCTGGGCATACTCCACCGGAACCGGAAGATAAACCCGGATCCGCTGCCCCTCCCCCGCTTCGGAATCCTTCAGCTTCAGCGTACTCTTAATGCGGAACCGGCATGCGATGCCGCCGTGCTCCTTCATATAGGTGATGGTCTGATTCAGATACTCTGCATTGGACCGCTTATTCTCCTCCAGCGCCGGAACCTTCAGACGTCCGGACAGCCACTCTCTGGTTTTCACCAGGTTCTCCAGGAAATTATCTTTAAAATGAACCCTGCCCTCAATGTAAATCCATTCCATGGCATTCGATTCCCAGAGTTCCTGGAACTCTTCCCTGGTGAAATCTTCAAAATTCGCCTGCATCACTTCCAGGGCCTGCTCCCAGGTATACGGGTACTGGCCCGGCATCCGCTTTAAAATCTCCAGCTCCGCCTCCAGGCGCTCCTTCAGAGCCGCGGGAATATCCGTCTCCAGCCGCTTTCGGATCACCCGGTCCGCCACCTCAAAATCACCGTACCACTTTAATTTCTGAATATCCTCCGGCAGCGGCGCTGCCAGCATACTTTCCGTAAACTTCATACTGCATCCTCCTATCTATCGCTTCCGCAAAGCTTCCCTTTCTTCACTATAGGCTTCCATCCTGCGGAGCATCCCGGCAAACTGCTTCATGGACTGAAAAAATACATTCCGCTCTTCCTCACTCAGCACCTCCAGCTCCGCCCGCAGGCTCTCCCTGGCAGCCTCCTTCTCGCAGGCAACCATCCTGGAACCCTCCTCCGTAAGCTGAATCAGCACCAGCTTCCGGTTCTCCTCACAGTGAAGCCGCTCCACATATCCGCCGTCCACCAGCGCCGTCACCAGACGGGTCGCCTGCTCCTTGGAGCATCCCAGGCTGGAGGCCGCCTGACTCATCGTCAGGACCTCCTTGGATGCCAGCGCCAGCATCAGATAAAGCTGGTATTTCGTAAAGCGCGCCTCCCGATAATCCAGTGAATTCAAAATCAGCCTCTGCGATGCTCCGAAAATCTCAAACAGCACCTGAACACCGTCCTCATTCACCCACCGTTCCATAATCCCCCTCCGTTATCTCCTTTCGTAAACCTTCCTGCCCGGCCGCCAGCCGCTCCGCCGCGCCGCGCAGCTTTTTTCCTGTAACGGTTCCGTACCTTCACCGTCACATTTTGCTATTATTATACTCATAGAAACGTCATAAGTCAACTATTGACGATTGATAATTATTGACATTTATCAATCATATGTGCTATAACTATAACCAGATGCAGTTTATGACACATTTTCCTTCGGTCAGC
>JAUNPZ010000051.1:15181-19911 GCA_030536455.1 Lachnospiraceae bacterium
TATGTGCTATAACTATAACCAGATGCAGTTTATGACACATTTTCCTTCGGTCAGCGCGGCAGACCATGTGCGCCTGCCGGACCGTTCGATTGATCTTAAGAAAAACAGGAGGTTGTTTATGGCAGATAACAGACAGTTCGTTGAGGAATTCGCAAAATCCCAGATGGAGCTTTGCCTTTCCAACAGCACGATTAATCCCGAATTATTCCAGGAATACGGTGTAAAGCGCGGACTTCGCGATAAGAACGGCGCCGGCGTCCTTGCCGGCCTTACGAATATTTCCATGATTCAGTCCAAAAAAGAAGTGAACGGCAGCCTGGTTCCCTGCGACGGCCGTCTGCTGTACCGCGGCTATGACATTAATGACTTGGTCCGCGGCTTTCTTACCTCCTCCACCCGCCATTTCGGCTTCGAGGAGATTGCCTACCTGCTCTTATTCGGCCAGCTCCCGTCTGCGGCACAGCTTGCCCAGTTTCACGACGCCCTGACCAAGAGCAGCTTCCTTCCCACCAACTTTGTCCGTGATGTCATCATGAAGGCGCCCGGTAAGGACATTATGAATTCCATGACCAAGAGCGTCCTCACGCTGGCCTCCTATGATGACCGCGTCTCCGACAACTCCCTGCCGAACGTCCTTCAGCAGTGCATGATGTTAATCAGCACCTTCCCCATGCTGGCGGTGTACGGCTACCACGCTTACAACCACTATGAATGCGGGGACAGCTTCTACATCCACCGGCCGGACCCCAACCTTTCCACAGCGGAGAATATCCTCCGCATGCTGCGCCCGGATATGAAGTATACCGACCTGGAGGCGCGGGTTCTGGACCTGGCGCTGGTGCTGCACATGGAGCACGGCGGAGGCAACAACTCTACCTTTACCACCAGAGTCATCACCTCCGCAGGCTCGGACACCTATTCCGTCATTGCCGCCGCCCTCTCCTCCTTAAAGGGACCGAAGCACGGCGGAGCCAACATAAAGGTAGTGGAGATGATGGCCGATATGAAGGCGCATCTGTCCGACTGGAGCGACGAGGAAGCCGTATCCGCCTACTTAACCAAGCTGCTTCACAAGGAGGCTTACGACAAAAAGGGCTTAATCTACGGCATGGGCCACGCCGTTTACTCCATCTCCGACCCCCGCGCCAGAATCTTCAAGGGCTTCGTCCAGAAGCTGGCCATCGAGAAACACCGGGAGAAGGATTTTGCCCTGTATTCCATGGTCGAAACCCTGGCTCCGAAAATCATCGCCGGAGAACGCGCCATCTACAAAGGAGTCAGCGCCAATGTGGACTTCTACAGCGGCTTCGTGTACAGTATGCTGGATATCCCGACGGAGCTGTTCACTCCGATTTTTGCCATCGCCCGAATCGTGGGCTGGAGCGCACACCGGATGGAGGAGCTGATCAACGTGGATAAGATTATACGTCCGGCTTATCAGAGCCTGCTGCCCTTCGAGCAGAAGGAGTATGTGGAGATGAATGCACGGTAAGCCCCCCATATTATCCCTGATTCTTATGATTTATTTTATATCTGGCGCAGCAGACTCTCCCTCTGGAATACCGCCTCATAGCAGAATGCCTCACACAGATACTCCAGGTTTTCTTCGGAGTGCTCCACCTCCTTGGAATAGATTCTGGCAATATCAATCCGGTCTTCCAGAGTAAACTGCCCGCCATGATCCAGATAACGCACCAGATCCATGTCACGGATCATCAGAAAGCTGGCCGCAGCCGTGGCCACATGATTGTAAAAATTATAATCATAGACGGACTGCATGCAGTAGCGGAACAGGAAATAGACGCAGAGGTGCTCATACTCGTATTCCCTGCCCTCCGCCTGATAAAATTTCAAAAACTGCCTCAGCGCCGTCCGGTAATTCTCGGCGGTCATACCGGAAATCACTTCCTTTACATGGTCCCTGGCCGCCTGCCACTCTTCATCCAGGACTTCCATGCCCTCGAATATCCGGATGCGGGCCCGGAAATCATCCAAAGCGGCATTCCCGGTATGCGCAGCCTCTTTGCCAGTAACCGCTCGGTTCTGCATCCGCATACCGTCTCCCATCTTATCCGCTTCAAATTCCGCAAACACATGCTTCATCCCGTCCCAGTCCTCTGCCACAATCTTTTCCTGAACCGCCCAGCCGAAGCAAAGCGCAGTTTTCAGCCGTTCCTCCACGCAGAGCTTCCGGTTCTGCAGGATTGCAATCACCCGGTCTCTGGCCTGCTCCATCATCGATATCATAACCGGGTCAGCATCTTCCAGGTCACAGTCATCTTCCGCATCATCGGCATCTGCCACATCATCGGCAGCCTCCGCATCAGCGAAATCCTCCTGCGGAACAACCTCCTCAAAGTAATCCTCCTGCCGGATTTCCTCATATGCGAACGGCCTGCTGCTCTCGAACACAAGCTGCCCCACCACCTCGCAGGAAAGCGCCAGCGATTTTTCACAGGTATCCCCAAACTCCGTCACAAAGCGCGGATATTCCGTACAGACATGGCTCAAAGCCTCCTCGCCAAGCTCTACGCAGATATCGCAGAGGTTTTTGTCATTCAAAAACGGACAGCGCCCGTTCTCCTTCAGCACAAAGGTATTCTCCTCCCCCTCCGCCATATTGGCCCGGAGACGCTCTCCAAATGGACCCTCCACGCAGTTATAGTACGCAAACGTGTCCTCATCAATATCAATTTCCCAGCCGATGCAGCAGCTATCCTTGCATTTGTCTGCGATGCATTTAAAATTCTTATAATAATCCGGTACCCGAAGCAGCATCATGGATTCCTCGCATTTCTCTTTATTTGCTCAGTACACCTGAGCGCAGCAGCTTCACTGCCATTGTTTTTCAGTATAATCCACAATCGTATTTTTTTCCAGAGACAATATCTTCTTTTTCGGGTTGTATAAGGTCCATCATAAAAGAGCAGGAATTTACATTTTAAATACACAAGGTATATTCGGGCTTCTTCTGCACATATTAAATCTGTCTAATATCAAACAGGAGGTGACCTTATGAGTCCGAAAGAATTAACCTATATTGAAGATGCATTAAGCCATGAGCAGTTTTTGAAAACCCAGTGTGAGGAAGCTGCAAAAGCCCTGACCGACACCCAGCTGATTGCCTGCGTTCAGGAAATGAAAACCACCCACCAGCAGATTTTTGACAGTCTGTATCAGTTGGTTTAAAACAGAACGAACTTGGAATTTAAAATAAGAAAACGAAAAAGCACAGAAAGGATCTATGAAAATGGATGAGAAAACCACCATGGAAAACCTGCTTATGACCACAAAAAATGTCTGTGACCTGTACCTTCACGGCACCATCGAAGCTTCCACAGCCAATGTCCATCAGGCCTTTGATTCTGCACTCAGCAAAAGTCTGGATTTACAGGAAGCTATCTACCAGAAAATGACGCAGAAGGGCTGGTATCAGCAGCAGGAAGCTGAGGCGGAGAAGCTGATGAAGGTGAAAAATCAGTATGCGGGGATATCATAAAGCATCTGCTGTTATCCTGCGCTCTGCCCGTCAAAAGCTGATTTAATGATAAAAACGCTGCATTCTGATTGGTTGTTTTTGAAGAGATATACATTTTCCAATCAAAATGCAGCATTTTCACATTAAAGAAGCCAGATAATCTAAATATGCATCACAGGCGGCCGCCTGAAAGGTCCGCCCAATCGGAATTTCTGCTCCATTATCCAGCGTAAACTTCGTCCTCGTATGACCGGAAACCCGGCGGAGATTCACCATGTAGCTTCCATGACACCGCACAAAATCCTTTCCCATCAGCGGCTCCAGCGTCCGCAGGCTTTTGGGAACCTTAAATTCCTTTAAATCGGTGGTGAGAACCGTGTAGTGCAGGAACTTTTCCAGATAAAGAATCTTCTCAAAGGGAATCTTTAAATCCTCATTGGAGACCGTAATCATCAGACATGGCTCTTCCTGATTCAAAAGATTCCATGCTTTCGCCAGTGCCTTTGGAAGCATCTCCTCCATCTGGGCCTTCAGCACAAAATACAGATGGCGGGTTTCATACACCCTGGGCGCATAGTCGATGTAGCTGGTAAGAAAAATAATCTTGCAGTCCGGCGCTGCCTGATTCACCTGTTTCGCCATCTGGATCCCGTCATAGTCTCCCATGTTAATATCCAGAATCAAAATATCCGCCTGAAAGCGTTCTGACAAAAGCTGATTCTGCAGTTCTTCCGGTGAAAGTTCTTTCCATTCACAGTCCATGGCATTCCTCGCACAGCAGGCAGATGCAAATTTACAAATACAGCGGCGGTGTACCGGATTATCATCACATATGAACGTTTTCACATCCATCACCATCCTTCCGCTGCAGTTCTTTCTCTAATAAATCAAACAAAATATTTATCATCTTGTTTCCCTCATCCTCCCCCGCCCGGACTGGATTTCTGCCAAGCTGCCGGGCAAAGCCTGACAGCTTGACAGGAATCCAGTCTTAATGTTGTCCTAGGCTTGTATAATGTCCATTATACGAGAAACTTCACATAATTTCAAGGAGTTTAGTGTTGTAAATTAGTAAATTAGTAAACCATTGAATTCTTCAAACAAAAAAACGGGCAAAAACGCCGCATCCTGATTGTTTTAGGGAGAGATGTACATGCTTCAATCAGAATACAGCGTTTTCAGATATTGCACCGTTTCACTCTTCAGTTTATCAGATTCTCAGTTTCTTACAATTGTATTTTCACAATTTACA
>JAUNPZ010000204.1 GCA_030536455.1 Lachnospiraceae bacterium
TTGTACTATTCTCTAGTTAATTACAGCGTTTTTCGGTTTTTACCAGCACGAAAACGCAGAACGGAGCAAATTATGAGACAGAAAAAAAACATCCGGCATACCAAGCACCCGGACCGCATCCTTTCCTACTTCCGTCTGGAATGGTTTCCCCTTTCCCTGGTCACTCTTTCCGGAATCCTCTATAACGCAGGCATGACAGCCGGCCCATACTTCGAAGGCCGCATGGCCGGCCGGCTGTTCGAGATATTCAGCGGAAGAAAAGACGCCTCCGCCATGCTTCCCCTGGTCCTTCTCTACCTAAGCACCATCCTTCTGGTTCAGTCCGCCCGCTGTGTCAAGCGCTTCTACGTCCGCCGCTTTGCCAATAACACCAGCCGCAGCATGCGCCATATGCTTTACAACAGCCTGGTGCATACTCCGACTGCCGAACTGGAGCAGGAAAGCGTGGGCGCGGTGATGACCAAGGCCATGTCCGATGTGGATGCCTGCGTGGAAGGCATGCGGAAGTTCACCACAGAAATCTTCGATACCGGAGTGGTCCTCCTCTCCTACCTGGCCATGCTGCTCTTCTATGACTGGCGGCTGACCCTGATTTCCTGCATCTTTACGCCGCTGGCTTATCTGATTGCCGATAAATTAAAGAAAACCGTCACCACCGCCAACGCTTCCTATAAAAAAAGCGCGGGAAGGTTAAATGACGCGGCTCTGGACCGGATTTCCAATGCGGTCACCTACCGGGTTTACGGCCGGGAATCCCAGCGGAATCAGTCCTACGAAGCCCATCTGGCCGATTATGAAGGCCGGGCCATCGCAGCCAATCTGTGGGGGACCTCCATGCAGCCGATTTACCACATCATCTCCATGTGCGGCGTCATTCCCCTGCTCTACTTTGGTGGAAAAAATGTCTTAGGCACCGGATGGACGGAGTGGGATATCGCTGCCTTTACCACCTTTCTCTCCTGCTTTACCAAGCTGGCCGTAAAATCCTCCTCTGCCGCCAAATTATTTAACGCCGTGCAGAAGGCGCAGGTGTCCTGGAAACGGATTCAGCCGCTGCTGAAGGAATACATCCGGCCGGATACCAGCTCCCAGATGGATTTTTCCAGCCCGCAGCCCCTCAAGGTATCCCACCTGTCCTTCGCTTATCCGGCCAGGTCCGATGCCTCCCCGCCTTCGCAGCCGGACGCATCCAAAGCTTTCTCCCCCCTGCAGCCGGACGCATCGGATGCCCCCTCTCCCTCGCAGCCCCTCAGCCGCACCGTTATCCGCGACTTATCCTTTGCGGCTGCTCCGGGAGAAATCATCGGCATCACCGGCCCGGTGGCCTCCGGAAAATCCACCCTGGGCAGAGTATTTTTGTGCGAATCCCCTTATCAGGGAAGCATTCAGATTGGAGACCATGAATTATCCGCCTTAAGCGAATACGAACGCAGCCAGCTCATCTCCTATATGGGCCACCAGCCAGAGCTGATGTCCGATACCATCGAGGAGAACATCCGCCTTGGATGTTCCGGCAGTCTGGAACCCATCCTGCAATGCGTCCGCTTCGACCGGGAGATTTCCGAAATGCCCGACGGAACCCGCACCTTTACCGGCAGCGGCGGCATCCGCCTTTCCGGCGGCCAGCAGGCCCGCACCGCCCTGGCCCGCACCCTTTATCACAAAAAAAAGCTTCTGATCCTGGATGACCCATTTTCCGCGGTGGACCAGAAGACGGAGAAGGAAATCATGGCGGACATCCGAAATCTGGCGAAAGACCAAATTATCCTTCTGATTTCCCACCGCCTCTGCCTGTTCCCGGAATTTGACCAGGTCATCTGGCTGAATGAAGGAACCGAAACCGTCAGCACCCACCGGGAGCTGATGAAAAATAACGCGCTTTATGCGCAGCTTTATCTGTCACAGACCCGGCAGACAGCCCCGACAGACTTTCCCCAGACAATCATGGAGCGCTTAGACGCTGCAGACAGGAGACCCATATGAAGCCAACGAAAAGAACCACACTCACCAATCCAGACACCCGCCTTTCCCACACCTTACTGGCTGTGGTAAAGAATCACCGGCTGCTGGCCTCTGCCATGCTCCTTCTGATTCTCTGCTCCATCCTTCTCTCCCTTCTGCCTCCCCTTGTGCTGGAACGGATTGTCAATCAGCTTACCGCCGCGATGCCGGGGAATCCGATGCCGGTAAATCCGCCGTCTTTTCAGTCACAGTCCATTCCGCCGCAGTCCGTTCAGCCGCAGCACCTTGGCTCGCATCTGCAAGGCCCGCAGGATATCCGGTTCCTCCTGTATCCGGCGCTTCTGTACTTCGCTTCCCTGGCCGTCTCCGGCCTGTTCGAGGCCGCACAGAACGCCGCCATCACCGTGTTTGGGCAGAAGACGACCCACCAGCTCCGCAGCCAGATGTGCGAAAAGCTTTCCCGTCTGCCTGCCGCCTATTTCACCGCCAATGAACCGGGGAAAATCACCTCCCGCTTCGTCAGCGACGTGGATGCGGTGGATGCTCTCTTTACCAATGGAATCATCAGCATGTTTGCCGACGCCTGCAAGGTAATCAGCATCATCCTGGTTATCTTCTGGAAAAGCAAAGGGCTTGGACTCCTGATGGTACTGCTTACTCCGCTGCTCTTTCTCCTGACCCGCGTCTTCCAGAAGCGGATGCTAAAGGCCCAGCTTGCAAACCGGGATGCCGTCGGGAAGGTGAATAACCACATCCCGGAAACCATTCGAAACATCCGGATGATCCACACCCTGTTCCGCCAGGATTACATGGAAAAACACTACGATGACTACATCCAGGAAAGCTACCGGGCCGTAGAAAAATCCAATCTCTACGATTCCCTCTACTCTCCGATCATCATCTTCATCAGCTCCTGCGTGATTGCCCTGATGATGCTTCTTTCCGCCATGGGCGGCGGCATGCAGCAGTTCTTCGGCATGTCCGTAGGCACTGCGGTAGCCGTGACCGCTTATGTCGGAAAGGTGTTCACGCCATTAGAAAGCATCGGCATGGAAATCCAGAACATCCAGTCCGCAGT
>JAUNPZ010000052.1:0-11988 GCA_030536455.1 Lachnospiraceae bacterium
CTTTTTTGTGCCTGTTATGACCGCAGATTCACCTGCGCCTGCGCCCGCGACTGGATGTCTACTACGATATTGCACTCCGACACATGCTCGTAATTAATATCCAGGGAATATTCAATCTGGACCTTTATGTTATCGTCCTTTTCATCTATGGAAATGCTCTTCGTATTTAATCCCACCATCATCTCTCCCATAGGAGTCGCATAGCAGGTCAGCCGCTTCTTATTCCGTTCAAAAACCATATGCACATTGGTCAGCCCGGTCTTGATGATATCCAGACTGTCCGGCTGAATCTTGATGGTGTTTTTAATCACACCCTCATGGCCTTCCATGACCTCATCGTAGAGAATGTAGTGCTTCCCGTTTTTCGAATAATAATCGCCGCAGGTAATCATCTCTACATCGCCATTTTCACCGTCCATCATCTGGCTGCCGCTGATGGTTATGAGTACGTCCTTCGTCATATCTGCTCCCTCTGATATCTCTTTCCGGCATGCTGAATCAGCTTTTCTACCAGTTCCTTCTTATTGATTCCCCGCGCCTCCCACAGCATCGGATACATGCTGATGGCTGTGAAGCCCGGCATGGTGTTGATTTCGTTAAATACGACCGTTCCGTCTTCTTTTACGAAGAAATCCACTCTGGACAGGCCATAGCCGTCCACCGCCTGAAAGATTGCCTTTGCCATCTCCGGAATCCTGGCAGATGCATCTCCCGGAAGCTCCGGGTCGGTCACGGTCCTGGATTCTGTGTTGTGGTACTTGGCATCGTAATCATAAAATTCCGCTGCTGCCAGAATCTCTCCCACTCCGCTGGCAATCACCGGCTCTTTGCCGCCGCCGAATACCGCACACTCAACCTCGTGGCCTACGATCATCTCCTCTACCAGAATCTTCCGGTCCTCTGCTGCTGCGGTTCGAAGTCCGCACTCCAGCTCTTCTCTGGAATCCGCGCGGCTTACGCCTCTGGAGGAGCCTGCGTTGGAGGGCTTGATAAAGACCGGATAGGAAAAATGCTTTTCCACTCTGGATACCACCGCATCCATATCCGCCAGCTCTTCCGCCATCACCGCCTCGTAGTCCGCCTGACGGATGCCGATGCGGTCCACCACAATCTTGGTGTAAAGCTTATCCATGGAAACCGCAGATGCCAGCACACCGCAGCCTACATACGGAATCCTGGCCAGCTCAAACAGGCCCTGGATGGTTCCGTCCTCGCCGTAAAGGCCGTGAAGCACCGGGAACGCCACATCGATGGGATGGAAAGTGACCTGCCCCTTCTCATCGGTAACGATGGCGCATTTCTTCTTCGCATCCGGTGAAATAACCGCCTCGCTCTTACTCTCCAGCCATGCGCCGGAGGCAATGTCCTCCACGGAATCCACCTTCAGCCAGCGGCCGTCCTTGGTGATGCCGATGAGCAGCAGGCTGTATCTCTCCTTCTCAATCTGTTTGATGATATTGGCCGCAGACATACAGGAAACCTCATGCTCCGATGACTGTCCGCCAAAAATCACCGCAATGGTTAATGTATTCATAATTTAGGTTCTTCTCCTTCAATTCTTTTGGGCAGCCGTTTCTCTGCCGTTTATATTATAGCATATCCGGCTATAATTACAAATAGAATCTGACGCGCCGGATCCTGGTACGCGAACGATTCCCCTGTCAAACGAAAATAAATCGGGAGGAAATTTTATGATTCAGAAACTGACGCAGACCGGCGGCTGCGAGATTCCGCCGTTTTATTCCATAAAGAGGGAGCTTCTTCTTGCTCTGCTCTGCTTTCTGTCCGCCATTCTGCTCTGGAGCTTCCAGGACCAGAGGGAGCAGAGAGCGCTGGCGGGGCGGATTGCGCCGGGAATCCTGCGCTTCCATGTGATTGGGAACAGCAATTCCAGGGCCGACCAGGAGAGAAAGCTTCAGGTAAAGTCCTTTCTGCTGGAGCAGATTGAGAAAGGGATGGGCGCGCCGGCGGACTGGGAAAAATCCGATGTCAAACAGTTTCTGCTGGAAAACCGTGAGAAGCTGGAACAGGAAACCGAAGACTTTCTCTGCAGTCTGGGCGGCAGGGCGGACCCGGTCTCCCTGGATATCGTCTGGCAGGAATTTCCGGAGAAATTTTACGGAAACCTGTCGCTGCCTGCCGGAAGCTATGAGGCCGCCCAGATCCGGATTGGAAATGGACGGGGACGCAACTGGTGGTGCGTGCTTTATCCAAAGGTCTGTGTCACAAAAGACGCTGTCACCCAGGTGCCGGAGGCCTCCCTGGAACGCTTTCAAAAGCTGCTTTCCGAGGAGGACTTCCAGGCACTGAAGGCACAGCGTCCCGAAATCCATATAAAGCTCCGCTCCCTTGAATGGGCGGCCGAGCAGGCCGGCCGCCTGCGGGGCAGACTGCGCCGGTCCGGGCGCGCTCTTACTGAGCCAGCTCGCCCAGTCCGTTGACCGCCCAGTAGTAGTTCAGCATCGCCTGCGTCATGTCCAGGTCGGCAGAATCTCTGGCTGCCTTGGCTGCATCATAGGCGATTTCCTCTCCCAGATATTCGGCGGTTCCCAGCATCCCCATCTGGCGCTTGCGGTTGGCGCCGTCCCATTTTATCTGGGCGGCCTGGAAGGCGGTTTCCGCCGCCTGAAGGGCAGCCCGCTTTTCAAACAGGGTCTGGTATACATTGTCCAGAGTGATGGAAAGCTGCTGCTTCGCCTGGTCTACGCTTCTCTCCCTGGCTGCATAGTCCTTGTTCTCATACTTGCCGTCGCCGTCGGCATCGGCCGGTCTGGCGTTGCGGATATCCAGGACACTGTAATTATAGCCGGGGGCCTTCGCCTTATCGGCTGCAAAATCAATGGCGTCAATCTGGCTGACATCCGCGCGGGGGATGGCTCCAATCTGGATATCGCTGTTAAAATCCCAGCCCAGCATCATCAGAAGGCTGCTTTTTACCGATTCCATCTGGGTATTCAGGGAGGCCAGGGAAACCTGGGCCGAATGCATCTTGGCATTGGCGGAAAGCAGGTCAGTCTGGGTTGCCAGGCCGATGCCGGTCTGGGTTCCGGACATGGCTGCCATGGCCCCGTAAAGCTCCACCTGCTTTTCCAGGGTTGCCTTGTTGACCTGCATCTTATTATAAGCAAGCATGAGCTGCTGGCAGCCGGAGGTGAAGCCCTTTCTGGCCTGTCTGGTATTGCGCTCGATGGTAGCTTCCCGCTTCTTTTCTGCCTTAAGGTAGCTGCTGGACATCTTCCTTACAATCGTCTTGTTCATCTGATACATATAAGCCGACATGATATCGCCCTGATCCACGGCATCCTCATACAGACGTTCAAAATCATTTGCTGCCTCCTGATAATCCGTAATGCTGTCCTCTATGCTGTCGTAGCTGTCATTAATCGCGTCCTGAATCTGAAGGATGGTGGGATTGAAATGCATCACCCGGTTTTCCAGCTCCTCATATTCCAGAACGGAATCCTGAAGCTTCAGCCAGGTCATCTCCTCCATATCCTCCGGCCTTCCGCTCAGCAGAGCCGGGTCGAAACCGGCCTCCGCCGCCAGACGTTCTGCCTCCTGCTGCTTTTTCAGCTCCTCCGGGGAGGCTTCATAGCCCGGCCCCTTCGGCGCCGCCCAGGCGGCAGCCGGGAACAGCATGGAGATGGCCAGAACGGCAGCCGCGGCACGACAGACCCTTCTCTCTCTGTTTCTCTGTTTTCCCATGGTATCCAACTCCTCTCGTCCCGTCCGTTTTAGGATGCGGAGGCCAGTCCTGCCACCGCTGCCTGATAGTTCTCCCATGCAGACAGCAGGGACAGCTTTGCATTCTCCGCCGCGGTGTTCTTTGCTGCCAGGCTATAGACGCCCTGCTCATACTCCATCCGGCTGGCCGCTCCGGTCTGATACTTTAACGTGGTGGCCGCCAGCGTCTGGTTCTCTACCGTCTGCTCCGCCACTGCCAGCTCATAGGAGGCGCGGGCTTCCAGAAGCGTCTGGTACTTCAGTCTCATATCAGAAGCAATCTTCTGCCGGTTCTCCTGTATGGTCTTTTCCAGGGTTTCCTTCGTGGCAGTATCGGTGCTGTTCTCGTACTTCCGCTGATTGATTCTCAGGGTGTAGTTGTTCTCCGCTGCGGCGGCGATATCGGTCTCAAGCTGAATGCCGTCGATGAGCGCCGGGTCGCATACCGGAAGCGCTCCGAATTCCGGATTGGCGTCATAGCTCCATCCGGCCGCCAGGCAGACTTTCTGCTTTAAGGTCTGGGTTTCCTTGGCATCGCTTATGATGGTGCTTTCCAGCTGCTCCACTGCCTGTCTGGCATTCAGCACATCCATCTGGGTCGCCGCGCCCACTCCGGCCTTCACCTGAGCCGACTGATACTGGGATTCCAGAATCTTTTTGTTTTCCAGATTCAGCGCATCCGTCAGAAGCCGCTGCTGATAGGAAATCAGGTTCAGCTTCGTGCTTAATACCAGATTGGCCTCCACCATCTCGTACTGGAGATGGATGGACTGAGGGTCATCCACATTATTATCCGCCTGCTTCTCCAGCGCCTGCGCCTGGGTTTCATTCATCTGGGCCGCCATCATCATGGTGGCATAAGACGGGTCGGTCGGGTCATCCGGGTACTCGATGCCGTTTCGCAGCTCATCCGCCGCATCCCGGTACCGGTTCGTGATGTCGCTTTTATCCTTTCCCAGATAATCCCGGTAGCTGGTACGGTTGTTCAGTACCGTAACATTATATTCGTGAATCAGGTCCGCAATTTCTTCATACTCCAGCTTGTTATCCTCAAGGCGCGCCCATTCCTCTGCGCTTCTGGCAAATTCCGGGCTGTCCGTCGGAGCCGCCCACGCCTGAAGCGGCGCAGACGCCGCCAGCAGGCAGGCAAGGGTGAATGCTGCATATCTTGATTCTTTTTTCATAGCAGTTCCTTTCTTTTTGCAATCACAATCAATCATAATCCGGCTGTGGCTTCGGCTTCCGGTTCATCATGGAATAATATACCGGCAACAGCAGAAGCGCCAGGATTGTAGAGGCAATCAGACCGCCCACATCAACCAGAGCCAGGCCCTGCATCATCTCGCCGCTTTCTCCGTAGGCCAGCGCCATCGGAATCATCGCCACGATGGTGGTCAGGGTGGTCATCAGGATTGGACGCAGACGGGTCGCTCCCGCTTCAATTAACGCCGTCTTTAAGTCCATGTTCACCCGGTACTGATTCACCGTATCCACATAAAGGATACCATTGTTTACTACCGTACCCACAAGCATCAGGAAGCCCAGCAGGGACGGCATGCTGATGGTGCAGTCTGCCAGCCACAGAAGGCCGAAGGAGCCAATCAGGCTGAACGGGATAGTGGTCATAACCATGAAGGAGAATTTCGGAGACTCAAACTGAGCCGCCATAACCACGAATACCAGGAATACAGCGATTCCGATGGCCTGGACCAGACCGGACAGCTCCGTATTCATCTGCTCGGTCATGGCATTCTGGGCGATGGTCACATTCGCTCCCAGATTCTTCTCCACCACTTCCTTGTAAATCTTGGTGCGGTTCTTTAACAGGTCCGCATCCGCCGCATCGGTGTAATCACCGGAGATGGTCACCTGGTACTGACGGTCTGTACGGGTGATGCTCAGCGGGCTGTCCTCGAACTGGATTTCCGCGATATCACTTAAAGCCACGCTGCTTCCCGTCGGGGTCATCAGCATGATGCCCTCCAGCTCCTCGATGGTATCATAATCCTCCGGCGGATATTCCACCTTCACATCCACCTCGTCACCGGCCGCCTCCATGGTAGTGGCAGTGGTGCCGCTTAACATCTGGTTTACCATGCCGGCCGCCTGCACCGGGGTCAGTCCCTCTGCCGCTGCCTGCACCGGGTCGATGTGAAGCTTCACAACCGGCGCCGCATTCTCCAGGGTGGAATGCACTCTGGTCACATCCGGCCGTTTCTTTAATTCATCGGTAATGCGGTCGGATACCTCTTTTAAATCATCATACTGGGTGCTCTGCAGAATCAGCTCGTACCGGTCATTGCCCATGTCCATAGAGCCCATCATGCTGCTTTCCTTCAGCGTGATGTTGCAGTCATCCATCGAACTTAATAACGATTTCCACTTCTTTAATACTTCAGAAGTTTCCAGTTTTCTGTCATCTTTTAAATATGCCGTCAGCGATGCGCCGCTTCCGCCTGTGCTTAAGCCGCTTCCGCCGGAGGAGATGCTGTAGGACTCCAGGTCCTCCTCCGCCATCACCACGGCTTCTACCTGCTGAAAGATTTCATCGGTCCGCTCCACCGTCAGGCCGGGACGGGTCTCGATGGTGATGGCGATGGTTCCCTCATCACCGGCCGGCATCATCTCCATGCCAAGCTGACCTGCCGCCGCAAATGACAGAATCAGAAGTCCAACCGTTACCAGCATAACCGTCTTCCGCTTTGGAAGAATCACTTCCATAATACTGCGGTAGCCCTTCTGCATGGCTTTTACCAGTGGTCCGGCCGGGGAATTCCCCTTCTCTCTCGGACGGTAGATGCTGTAGCACAGCGGAACAATGGTCATAGCCGAAATCAGGGAGGCCAGCATACAGAACACGATGGTGAAAGCCAGCGGCTTAAACAGCTGGCCGCTCATTCCCTGCATCATGCCCATCGGAAGGAACACCACGCAGGTGGTAAGGGTGGAGCCGATGATGGACTGGAGCACCACGCCGCTTCCCTTGATGGCCGCTTCCGTATACTCCCGGAAGCCTACATGTTCCGTGGAACGGAAACAGCTCTCCAGAACAACGATGGAGTTATCTACCATCATGCCGACGCCCAGCACCAGGGCGCTTAAAGTAATCACATTCAGCGAGAATCCGGCTGCCCACATGGCCACCAGCGCCGCCAGAATGGAAATCGGAATCGAGGTTCCCACAATCAGGGATGCCTTGATGTCACCGAAGAACAGGAAAATGATAATCATGGAAACCACAACCGCCATAATCATGGTCTGGAATACGGAGGTCAGGGAGTTGGTGATCATATCGCTGCTGTCATTTACTACAACAATTTCCAGATTCGGGTCATCTGCCGTCAGCTTGTCGATGACGCGCATCACCTGTTTGGATACGTCCACTGCCGTGGACTTCTGCTGCTTCTTAATCTGTACGGAGATGGTGTCCTTTCCATTGTAACGGCCCACGCCGCCTGCGTCCTCCAGCGCATAGCTGATGTCCGCAATATCTTCCATATAAATGACATTGCCGTTTCCCGTGGTAATCGGTATGGTCTTTAATGCCTCCGCCGTATCATATTCCACTCCGGCGGAAACGGAAAGGTCCAGACTGCCGACCCCGGTGCTGCCGGCCGGGAAGGTAAAATCCGCGCTGGCCAGCGTGGAGGCGATGGTGGACATGGACATGCGGTACTGCTGCATCTTCTCCGCATCCAGCTTCACCTGGATATATTCCTTCCGGCCGCCGCTTACATCCACACTGGCCACAGAGGACAGCTTTTCAAACTCCGGCACGATTTCATTATTTACATAATTATACAGGTTTCCGGCTTCCTCATTATTGACCGCCAGGTACATGCTGGCCTGATCGTTGATATCGAATTCCATCAGGACCGGCTCCTGGGCGTCCTCCGGGAACTTGCTTTCCAGAAGGTCTACCTTCTTTTTTAAGTCGGAATACGCCTGGTCCATATCGGTGCCGTACTCATACTGCAGAAGCACCATGGAAATATTCTCATTGGAAATGGAGGTCATGCTGTCGATACCGCCTAATATGCTGACCTCATCCTCGATTGGCTTGGTAATCAGTTCGTTGATATCCTCCGGATTCGCTCCCGGATAGATGGTGCTGATTACCATCATCGGCATCTCCATCTCCGGGGTTAATTCCAGCTTGGAGTTAAAAACGGAGAGAGCGCCGAATACGATCAGGCACAGGACACACAGGACTGTAGTGACCGGCCTTCTTAATACTGTTTTTGTCAGATTCATATGGCCGCCTCCTTACTGCGCGTTCGCTTCTGTCTGGCCTGCATCCGGATTTTCCGTCTGGTCAGCCGCCTGGTCCCCATCCTGGCCGGCTGCCGCCTCCTGGTCACGGGTCATGGGATTTACCTGAGAGCCCTCATAAAGCTCGGAGCTCCAGGTCACGATTACCTGGTCCCCCATCTCGACGCCGGAAAGGATCTCAATCCGCTCCTCATCGAAAATACCGGTTTCCACCATTACCTTATGAACCGTGGTTCCCTCGCAGGTATAAACATAGGAATCTCCGCCGTCATAATAAACCGCATCCACCGGAAGGGTCACCGCGTCCTCCGTCCGGTCCGATACCACATACAGCTTTACGGTGCTGCCGGCTGCCAGGGCTTCTCCCTTCTCCACCGTGGCCTCCACATCAAACAGCCCGGTCTGCATGGAAATCATGCTGGCAAGCTTGGTGATGACCGCCTCGTACTCCGTTCCCTGCTTCTGCAGACGGATGCGGTCGCCAACCTGAAGCTGGTTCTGAATCCGCTCCGGAACCGCAAATACCACCTTCCGCACGCCTTCCCCGGTAATCACGCACAGCTGGGTGCTCTGGGATGCCATGGAATGCACCTCCATGTTCACACTCTCCAGCGTGCCGCTGATGGGCGCAGTCACCGTGCCGAACTCCACCTGGGTGTCATAGCCCAGCTTTGCCGCCTCATACTGAAGAACTGCCCCCTGGGTCTGGGCCTGAGTCTGCTCGAAGGTCTGCGCCGAGATATCTCCCGTGCTGTAAAGCACCTGCATCCGGTTCAGCGCCGCCTGCGCGTTCTGCATGGCCACGGCCGCTGACTCCATCTGAATCCTGGCATTGTCAATCTGCTTGCTGTTGTCAATCTTACACAGCGCCTGGCCTTCCGTGACCGTATCTCCTGCCTTTACATAGACCTCCGAGATCTCTCCCGCCACCTTCGGAATCACATAGACGATATCCGATGGCTGGACCGTACCGATCAAACCGCTCTCCAGGGAAATGTCTGCCCGTACCGGGCTTTCTACTGTTACATTCGGATTGGGAACCGCTTCGATCGGCGGATCCTTTTTCAGCAGCCTGGGCACCAGGATTCCTGCCGCAACTGCCACTGCCGCAACTCCGATTAAGATTTTCGCACTCTTTTTCATGTCTGTTCTCCTCTTGCAAAGTTTTACTGTTCTGGATTTTACTGTTCTGATCTTTCTTTTTATTGTTTCTGCCGCTATGACTTTACGGCTCCAAATTTTATGTAGCAAAGCTGCTTTTGAAATGTGCTTCTGCTTTCCTCCCTCTGGATTCCAGCCCGGCAGGACTCCCCGATAATCGGCATCATGCAGTTGATGCACAAAGCGAACAGGATTCGGAATTCCTCAAAGTTCTCCACCTTCAGATGGCTGCAGTCCGTCATCTGATATAACTGTCCCTGCCAGGAGCTCTTCTCCCGGTCATCCTCTCCGACCTGTCCGCAGCGCTCGCTTAGGATTTTAGCCATCACCTCATGGCCGGCCGCGCTCTGATTCTCCACCAGGCTCTTTCTGCCCTCATAAATATCTATGATGTAATCCATAAGACGTTCCATGAGAATCCAGAAATTCCCCCGGTTCTTTAAAAGTGCCTCCTTGCAGAAATTCTGAACCTGAAGGATCAAATCATCGAAGATGTAATACAGCACATCCTCCTTGTCCGCAAAATAAGTATAGAAGCTTCCTCTGGAAATTTCCGCCCTCTGTACAATCTTATTAATCGATGCCTTCTCCACGGAAGTCCTGGAAAACTCCTCGATGGCCGCCTCCCGGATCAGATTCTTCTTTTCCTGCGGCAGATGATAAAACCGTTCTGTGGGCATTCCACACCATCCTTTCTCGTAACTGTTCAGCGTCGTCGTCATTTCCGTCTTCACCTTCATAATAGCACAAAAGTGACAACCTGTCACCAATAATAATGACAGGTTGTCACTTTGTCAATAGCTTTTATATTTTTTTAACAAAGTTTATATTTTACTTCTTTTGGGAATCCAGAAGCGCCTGCAGCGCATCGTCGCTGATGTCAATCCACACGTCCTCTTCCTCTGCGTCCAGCCCCAGAAACTGCGCCAGTGTCCGGGTGTCGTCACTGTTATTCCACTCCGTGATATAGGTGTCAATTTCCTCAAAAGGAATTTCCCCAGCTAAATACCTCTCCTTAAAATTCATAAATCCCGCTCCTTTATATTCTTTGAAACTGTCAGCTGCTGATTATCGATATGCTCCCGGATGGCGCTCTTCGCATCCGCGATATTCCGGTTCCGGATGGCCCGCAGGATATGCTCATGCTCCACCACCAGAACCTGCCTCTTATCGGAATCCTTGATGTACTCCAGGCGGTAGCGGTACATCTGCTCTCTCAAATTACTCAGAATCTGTACCAGGCGGCTGTTTCCCGTAGCCTGGTAGATCACATCATGGTAATGCTCATCACTCTCGGCAATCTCCATGGCATCTCCGTGGCGGATGGCCTCGGCAAATGCAGCCTCCGCTGCCTCCAGCTCCTGAATCTCCTCCTCCGTGATTCTCTGACAGGTCAGCTCAATGGCAAGCTCATCCAGAGAACGGCGGACCTCCAGGACCTCCCGGAGACATTTTTCGGAAATCTTTGCAACCTCCGCGCCTTTTCTTGGAATCATCAATACAAGTCCTTCCAGCTCCAGCTTCCGGATGGCCTCTCGAATCGGAGTACGGCTCACGCCCAGCCGCTCGGCAAGCTGAATCTCCATCAGCCGCTCTCCCGGCTCCAGCTCCCCTTTTAAAATCGCCTGACGAAGTGTATTAAAAACCACATCTCTTAATGGCAGATATTCATTCATGGTCACCTTAAAATTACTCGACATAGCCGTTCTCCTCTTCTGTTCTCGCTTTATTATTATAGAAATTGGTCAGATATACCTGCTTGGCAAGCTGGGAGGCCTTCCCGTACCGCAGCTCCTCGTAAGCGTCCTGGGCCGCCTTCGGATTCGTAAACAGGCCGAATACCGTAGGGCCGCTTCCGCTCATCAGCGCATTCACTGCTCCGTACTCCCGCATCACGTCCTTGATTTTCTCAATCACCGGATACTTTTCGGCTGTTACCAGCTCCAGCACATTCCCGAACTTTCCGGCAATCTGGTAAATGTCCTGTCTCCGGATGGCCTCCACCATGCCGTCGATGTCCGGGTGCTGCTCCTTCTTCAGGTCATTTGCGTGGAGGTTTTCATAAACGTATTTCGTCGAAACCGCGATTCCCGGCTTTGCAATCACAATCTGGCACTGAGGCATCGGCGGAAGCGGAGTCAGCATCTCCCCGATTCCTTCGGAAAGAGCCGTTCCGCGCAGGATGCAGTAAGGAACATCTGCGCCAATCTTCACGCCCCGCTCCATCAGCTCCTCTCTGGAAAGCCCCAGGCGGAACATCTTGTTCACGCCGAAGAGAACTGCCGCCGCATCGCTGCTGCCGCCGGCCATCCCGGCCGCTACCGGAAGGAACTTCTTCAGCCGGATATGGAGTCCCTGCTCCACCTGGAATTCGTCCATCAGAAGCGCCGCCGCCTGATAAACCAGATTGTTCTCATTCACCGGAAGATAACTTAGATTCGTCTCCACCGTAATCCCCGGTTCCTTTCTCCGCATCAGGTCCACCTGGTCATAAATGCCCACCGTCTGCATAATCATCCTTACATCATGGTATCCATCTTCCCTCCTGCGCAGTACATCAAGAGCCAGATTAATCTTACCATATGCCTTTAATTTTAAATGTGTAATCATGGCAACCCCTTTTATTCTCCCAATCATGCTTATCTGGCAGCGGTTTCCTGCTTCCTCCGCCGCTCCGTTTGTTCTTTTCATACATTATTTTGTATACAATGTACTTTAATGAAAGTATAGCGCGTTCCCGCCCAAATAGCAAGTACGTTTCCTACAAAAAACGAGCCGGATTCCTTACATTATCCGGCAAAAAGCCCCTGACTGCGTAGCGGTCAGGGGCTT
>JAUNPZ010000052.1:12088-19791 GCA_030536455.1 Lachnospiraceae bacterium
CCTTCTGCCCGGTTCTTTTCTTCCGGAGCGGTTCCACCCTCCAGGTTCACTCCGTTTTCCGTTTTCGCTCCGGTTTCCAGTTCTGCTCCGGTTTCCGCTTCTGCCGGGGCTGCCGAAAGCTTCACATCCTCCAGAATCGGGCGCAGGGTTCCGTCATCCTCTACCGCCGCATCCTTCGGCATGTATTTTTTAAAAATACCGTTCAGAATGTAAGAATTCACAAATGCAATCAGCGGGAATCCAAACAGGAATACCAGCACGGTAAGCTGCGGCGCATAATACAGGGAAAGATACGCTGCTATTACCATCACCACATCAATCACAATCATTCCCAGGGTCTGGAAGCAGTGACGAACGGACATGAAGAACGCATTAAACAGGGTCTTCTTCACCGGATTGTAGAAACGGCACTGCAGCGGGAACACATAGCTGAAGATAAACATCCAGATGATGGAAATCGCGCCAACTGCTGCCGTAAGCACGATGCGGACCTTGGAATTTCCCGTCATTACCAGCAGGAAGAACCGCAGGTCAAAAAACAAAATCAAACCAGTCGCAAGCATAATCAGCCAGATGATGGTAGACTGCTTGAAATTCTCCTTAAATGACCGGAAGAAGGAACGGATGGTATAACCGTCCTCATCACGGACCAGTTTCAACGTCACATAATAAACTGCCGTTGTGGAAGCTCCCACCGTAAAAATCGGGATACTGCAGATCAGCCAGAGAATATTTAAGATAATTAAATCTCCGAACTTTCCGATAAAACGCCAAACCGGATTATCATAGTTAAATAAACCTTGAAACATCGCAAAAACCTCTTTTCTCCACGTTAAATTTGCGGAGCACTCCCCCCGCATTTTATTCTGCCATTATCCAGTATATCGGATTTTTATGGAAAAAGCAAATAATCTGGAGAATTTCATAAATTTTTTACATTCGTGATTTTTGTTGCTTCGCAATTTAATCTGCGGTATCCCCTCCGGGGACGCGTGATTTTTGTTGCTTCGCAATTTAATCTGCGGTATAATGGCAAAAGTTGCTGTATTTTGTTTTGCTTAATGAAAAAATGAGGTGTTGATTATGTCATTAAAAGAAAGTCTGAAAAATGAAAGCCGACAGGAGAAAGAAAAACTGAAGAAAATGACCTGGAGCGACCGAATCTGGTATATCTGGGAATATTATAAGCTTCACATGCTTGGCCTGGCCGGAGTTATCCTGGTGTTCTATATCATCGGGACCATCTTTTACAACAAGTCCTTTACTTCCCAGCTTTCCTATGTGGTGGTGAACGACCCGCAGCGCGCTGTTGCGGACTATGAGCCGCTCAACCAGGACTTTAAGGAACAGATGGGCTATGGCGAAAAGGATACCATCAATGCGGATGGAAGCATGTCCATGCAGCAGGGCGGGGGATTCGCTTCCGAGATGGACTATGCCAATATGGCGAAGCTGTCTGCCCAGGTAGCCAGCAAGGAGCTGGACATGATGATTGCCGACCAGTCCAACATCGACCACTATGCTTCCCTGGATGGCTTCCTGGATCTGGAGCAGGCGCTTCCGGCCGACCTGTGGCAGGAGCTCCAGGATTCTATCTACTACGCCAAGGATGAGAGCGGAAATGAATTCGCCTGCGCCATCAATTTAAGTGATTCCCGTTTCCCGGAGGAAACCGGAAACGGGCTGGACCCCTGCTACATGGGAATCATCAATAATACGGAGCATATTGATACCATAATTGCCTGGATTCGGTTCGTCTGGAATCCGGCCTGACCGCTCCGGCCAGCTGAAAACCAGCATTTACCGCAAGCTTCCGGGAGGGGATATTTTCCTCCCGGATTTTTGCATATATGGGGCTTTCCAGGTTTTCATCGGCATAGCTTAGGATGGCGTTCACCGCTTCCTGCCCGTACCCCTTCCGCTGGAAGGCCGGACAAATCCAGTATCCGATTTCAAGAGGCGGGGCTTCGAAAGGCTCCGCCTCATCCCCTTCCGCTTTTCTTTTTATATCCTCTTTTAAAGCTCCTTCTTCCGCTCTTTCCAGAGTCCCTTCCAGATTTTCTTCCAGATTCCAGATTCCGGCGGCCCCGATTATCTGCCCGCCTTCCTTTTCGATTACCGCCCAGATTCCATATTCATAAAAGGCGTACTGGAATTTCCGGTATGCATCGAAGGCCTCCCGGCACAAAAAGGCTTCCGGAATATTTTCCCACGGAGAGAGCGGACTGCCCCCGGCCGCCTCCGCAAGCATCTCCTGCAGTCTGTCCCAGTCCTCTCCTGCAAATTCCCGGAGAATCAGATGTCCGGTCTCCGCAATCCTCCAGGGCAGTCCGAGATGACGGCGCATCACCCGCTCCAGATACTCTGCGGAGCATGCCTCCTCCGCTTCTGCCAGATACGGCACGCCAAATGGTGCCTGCTCCGGATGACGGCTGTCCCATAATCCGACAACGGCTCTCCCGGCCGCTTTCGCAGCCAGGAGAGCCTCCTGCTCATCCGAAACTAGAATTTCATATTCCTTTTCTTCCACAAGGATTGGAAAAATTTTTACCATCGCTTCCTCTAGTACTTCTCCGGCTCCGGATATTCCTCGCCGAAGGTATCTACGGTAACCTTTGCCATCTTCTGTGTCTTCATCGGGCGGTCGCTGTAATCCGTGCGGACATCCGCAATCTTATTTACAACATCCATTCCCTCGATGACCTGTCCGAATGCTGCATATGCGCCGTCCAGATGAGGTGCTGCCGCATGCATAATAAAGAACTGGGAACCGGCAGAGTTTGGTGACATGGATCTCGCCATGGAAAGCACACCCGGCGTATGACGCAGGTCATTCTGGAAGCCATTCTGATTAAACTCGCCCTTGATGGAATAGCCTGGGCCGCCCATTCCGGTTCCGTCCGGGCAGCCGCCCTGAATCATGAATCCGGAGATGACACGGTGGAAAATCAATCCATCATAATATCCCTTCTTCACCAGACTGATAAAGTTATTCACGGTATTCGGAGCCACCTCCGGGTACAGCTCTGCCTTCATCACGTCTCCATTTTCCATTTCAAATGTTACAATCGGATTTTTCATTGCTTTATCTCCTTATCTTTTCATAATATGCCACTTCTTCCGATAGTATAGCATATCCGTCAAAAACGCACAATCTCATCTGATTTTTTCCATTCATTTTCCGGTAAACCAGCGATTTTCCCTTAACGCTGCCAGAAGACCTTCCTCATCATTGGTCCGCGTCACATGCCGGGCCGCCTGCTTTACTTCCTCATCAGCATTTCCCATGGCATAGCTGTTTCCCACCGCCCGGAACATGTCGATATCATTGTGGCCGTCGCCAAACGCCATGGCCTGTTCCGCAGGAATCCCGTAATAATCACAGAGGAACCGGACACCGTCTGACTTGCTGGCAGAAGGATTCAGGACCTCCAGATATTCCGCCTTGGAGCGGGATGCCATCAGCATCGGATACTTCTCATGCAGATACGCCTCAGTCTCCGAAATCAACTCCGGCTGTCCCATAAGAAGGAATTTGTGGATGCCTCCCATATCCCAAAAGCTCTCCCGCACATCTCCCATCTGCGCTTTTAAGGCAGTAATCTGCTCTTCCTTCCGAACCCATAGGCTCCGGTCATCGTCCACAATCCAGCGGTTTCCTCCATAGGTGTTCCAGCAAAGCTCCGGAAAGCGGCGGCTTACGTCCGCCTTCACTTCCTCCGCCAGAGCCAGGCTAACCTGGCAGCTATACAAGGTTTCCCCCTTCAGCCCCCGGACCAGTCCGCCATTATAACAGACAATCGGCGCATGATTTCCAAGCTGCTCCTGAATCGTCAGAACCCCCGCCGGCATCCTGGCTGAAACCAGGATGAACGGGATGCCCTGCTCCTCCAGCTTCAAAATCTCCTGCTTCGTGTCCGGCGGAATCTGATGGCTGGTGTTTAATAAGGTTCCATCTATATCGCTGAATATAATCCGATATTCCATAAGTTCGGTCCTCCATCTGTTTTTTCCAATATAGCATATCCAGACTTTTCCTACAATTCCTGCGGCAGAACTTCAGCCGCTTCTTCCACGTTTTCTTACATCTTACGGTCCGCGCAGCAGGTGGAAAGACCTGCTGAATCGTTCCTCGAAATAACATTTTCCTTTTCCTGTATGCTGTTCATATTTTGTTCAAAATTAATTAAAAAACTCTTTACACCGACAACATGATTTCTTCAATTTTAATGGATATACTTTAAACATAACAGAAAAGAGAACAAATGAAACCTCTTTTGTTATCACCACTGTTTACAAGATTTTTTTCATAATACTCGGGCTGGTTAGAGATAACCAGCTCTCCTCCCTTTTTCTAAATATAAAGAAGACTGTCTCGCTGAGCAATCGGCGGGCAGTCTTCTTTTTGGTCGTTGTTCTGTTTTTTACTGATAATCCACGCCTTCTGCTACTGCATTCTGGCTGGTCAGACTTCCTTCATAGATGACTTCTACCGCTTCACCGGCTTCAAAGTCGGAAACATCCACATTTTCACCCAGCGCAAAGGTGAATTCGCTTCCGTCCTCCGCCTGGATGGTAACGGAGCCATCTGCCCCGGAGACGAAAGAGCCGGTCAGCGCCTTATAGGTGGCATCTGCATCCCCGGAGCCTTCCTCCGTAATCACACGCAGCGCCGTATTCCCCCCGTCTCCCTCTGCCAGTTCTCCCAGGTAGGTGATTTCCACATTCTCACCCACTGCGATTCCCTTGTCACCGGTTACGGTCTGGGCAATCATCGTGGAAAACTGATAGGTCTTTCCGCTGGCCGCCTGGATGGTAACGGTATTCATCGTTGCATCCTGAATCACACCGGCAATCGTCGGGTCCGCATCTCCCTCCAGAGCTACCGAAGAGATCACATCATAGGATTCCGCCTGCTTTACCTCGGCATCATCGTCGAGGAAAACCACCTGAATCTCATCTCCTTCTCCGATTTCCAGGGTGCTCTTCGTTTCCGCATCCTTTAAATCAACCTGATACTCCATATCATCCTGACCGCTGATAGTCACAATCGTATCTTCCATCCCGGTTACGCGGCCCGTTACCATCTTCTTCTCTGCCGGCTTTTCGGCCTCTGTGGTCTTCTCTTCCGTTTCCCCGTCTGCTTTTTTGCTCTCCGTATCTGCATCCGCCCCGGCGTCTGCTTTCGTCTCCTCCGAGGTTTCGGCCGCAGCCGTTGTCTCTGCTGCTGTGGTTTCTGACGTCTTCGGTGTACATGCAGTGATGCCGAAAGCCAGGCAAACGGCTGCTACGATTAAATAATTTCTTTTCATAGTTTTCTCCTCACATTCTTGTCTATTTGCGCTTGCGAGGATATTCTACTATATAATTATTAAGAAAACCGAAGGATTTTTATTAATTCCAGCCTTATATTTTCTAAAATTTCAGTTTATTTTATCTCTGTCCTATCTTTTTGATGGTTTTTGTTACCAATTCTTTGAACAATGGCGCCACCCGGTCTGCTGTTTCCTGAACCTCTTTATGGCTCAATGGCTGCTCCGTCATGCCGCAGGCCAGATTCGAAATACAGGAGATGCCGCAGATTTTATATCCCATATGATTTGCAGCCACCGCTTCGCAGGCCGTACTCATACCGACCGCATCTGCGCCCAGAATCCGGCACATCCGGACCTCGGCCGGACTTTCATAGGCCGGGCCGGTAAGCTGCAGATATACGCCCTCCTGAATCTGGATTCCCATTTCTGCCGCACTGTCACGAATCTTCTGCTGCAGAGTCTCATCGTAGATATGGCTCATATCCGCGAAACGAGGCCCCAGCTCCTCCGCATTCGGCCCCAGCAGGGGAGATGGAACAAAGCAGGAAATCTGGTCCTTAATCATCATAAAATCTCCGGCAGAAAAGTCATAATTCACCCCGCCGGCCGCATTGGTCAAAAACAGCACCTTCGCTCCCATCAGCTTCATCAGACGGGTGGGAAGAACCACATCCGACATGGGGTATCCCTCATAATAATGAACACGGCCCTGCATCATGACCACCGGCACTCCCTCTACATGGGTAAAGATAAAGCGGCCCTTATGTCCCGGAACGGTGGATACCGGAAAGCCCTCAATCTCATGGTAATCGATGGTCCCCTCTTCCGCAAAACCATCTGCATAATCGCCTAATCCGGAGCCTAAAATCAGCGCCACCTCCGGTGCAAAGGGAATCTTCTCCCGGATGCTTTCATAACAGCGGTTCAGCTTCTCATATACTGGATTCATGGTCATCTCAACACTCCTTTATCTTATATATTTATATTTTCGCCTCTCACAAAACCATTATACCTGTACTATTTTAGAAACTCAACCGGAATTGTTCCGCCGGTCAGCGCATTCCCCTCTTTTTCTTTTTCAAAAGGACAATCAGATAAATCAGAGCCGGAAGCAGCGCGATGATCGAAATCGTAAAGGCTGCAACGATTCTGGTATACCTCCTTCCATCCCTCTCCGGCCGGGGCTCCGGTTCCCGGACTTCCACAGCCGGTGCTGTCTCCGGTTCTGTCTCCGTCTCCCGCCTGGCATCCGATAAAGAAGCCGTTTCTTCCGGGACAGGCTGCGGTACCGGACGGTAAACCATCTCCCACTGCTTCTCCGTAGTCTCCGGATAACGGATGCGGCCCCGGTACTCTGCCCGGTAATCGGAAACCAGCTTCCGCCCGGCCGCCTCTGCCTTCCGGCACAGCAGCCCCTGCTCCATGTAGCTGTCCCCGCTCCAGAAAATCGTTTCGATCTGATACCGTTCCGGGCTGCACCCTGCCTCCTCCAAGAGAAGTCCGGAATGCTCCAGAAGATATTCCAGCGCGGTCTCCTCCGGAATCGAGACGCCCTGAAACTCATATCGGCCCGCACCGTAATCATAAAAAGTAACCGGAAAAGAAAAATCCCCGGTCCAATAGGATTCCGTGCTCACAATCTGCGCCGGATATAATTCTCCGGTCCCGGTCCGCCCGGTTTCCTCCTCCCGCTCCTGAACGGGAACGGAAGCCGGAAGCTGCTCTTCCGATTCCAGTCCCCGGAAAAACAGGGTTTCCGTCCGTTCCTCTTCCCTTTCCGGAACCACAGTCTCTATCTGATGGTAAAAATCAAGCTGATATTCCCGGCCATCCTCCGCAGTGTAACGTTCCTCCGGGCAGAATCCGGCTCCGTCGCTGTCCGCCTCAATTTTTTCCACCATTCTGATTTCTTCTGCGCAGGCTTCCGGTCTGATTTCCTCTGCACAGGCTTCCGGTCCTGCTTCTTCCGCGCAGGCTTCCGGTGTATAAAAAAATGGAATTCCAAGCAGAATCAGAAAGCAAAAGGTCTTTTTCCGTTTCCAAATCAGTGCTGCCAGACCAGCGCCCGACAGGCCGAGGACCAGAAGCAGAGACGCCGCTCCAAAGCTCCGGTCCCCGGTCTTCGGGATTGTGCCATCCTGCCGGAAAAACCGGCTGCTTCCCCTGGTCCCCTTTTCTGCCCTTGCGGCTCCGGCCGGCGAGGCATATTCTGCCCGTATCCACCCGATTCGGGAAACGGACTCCTCCGGAATCGGCGGAACGATGACCGGTTCAGGAGGCTCCGGTTCTTTCTCACGCTCTCCGGGGCCTTCTGGCTGCCTTGGAGGACGCTCCGGTTCCGGCGGCAAGGTTTCTTCCGGCACGGTCTCCGGCGGCACGGTCTCCTCC
>JAUNPZ010000205.1 GCA_030536455.1 Lachnospiraceae bacterium
GTCCGGTTGGCCCCGGGTACTGATACTGCGGGAACGGTCCGGCCGGCCCAGATACTGATACTGCGGCAGCGGTCCGGCCGTTCCGCGCACGGGAATGCGTACAGAGAAGGCACCGGCACTGTGACAGGGCTGGTGCGTGTTTTTAGAAGGAAAGATGGAGCGATAAGATATGATGAGAGCACCGGAACGGGAATGCAGCGGAAGGATGGAGCCAGGAGAGGACCTGGTGGTGGCCGGCTGCATCGGACAGCAGGGAACCAGAGCGTTCGTAACGTCGCTTGGCAGCCAGATGGCGGAGTGGTTTTCGAAGGGATGGCTTCAGGACATTTTAAACAGCCGTGATGCGGATGTGACGGCTTATCAGGAGCAGCTTCAGGCACTTGGTGTTACCGAGGCAGAAGCGGCCGGGGAAGGCGGGATTCTTACCGCCATCTGGAATCTGTCCGGCGCATACCGGGCGGGATTAAGCTTCAAGCTCCGCCGGATTCCGGTACACCAGGCAGCGATAGAAATCTGTGAGCGGTGCGGCTGCAATCCTTACCGGCTCTGGTGCGGGAACTGTATGGTTCTTGTGGCAGAAAATGGCGGGCGGATTGTGGAGTTTTTCGAGAATCTTGGAATCCCGGCAGCCGTAATCGGTTCGGTAAAGGAAGGCATTGCCAGGGAAATCCATCACGGCGATGAGACCGGATATCTGGAACGCCCCAGGGAGGATGAGGTTCTTCGGATTCTCGGCCAGGAAAAAACGGAGGAACTGAAGGCGGCGGGAATTTTGACAGAATGAGCCGGAGCGCAGGAGGAATCGTCCCGGAATCGGGACTTTGAGATTTCAAAGTGAGAATCAAGCCAGAAACAAAGCAGATTCCGATAAAAATGGAGGATTAGTGCGATGAGAGAGAAGATTTTAGCGGTCATGGAAAAAAACAGCCGGATTGACATTAAGGATTTGGCGGTTTTATTAGGAGAAAGTGAAGTTGCGGTTGCGAATGAGATTGCAGAGATGGAAAAAGAGCACATTATCTGCGGCTACCACACGCTGATTAACTGGGACAATACCAGCGAGGAGAAGGTTGTGGCTTTAATCGAGGTAAAAGTTACCCCGCAGAGAGGCATGGGATTTGACAAGATTGCAGAGCGGATTTACCAGTACAGCGAGGTCAATGCCGTATATCTGATGTCGGGAGCGTATGATTTTACCGTATTTATCGAGGGCAAGACCATGCGACAGGTGGCGCAGTTCGTGTCAGAGCGCCTTTCTCCGATGGAATCGGTCCTCAGCACAGCCACTCATTTTGTACTGAAAAAATATAAAGACCATGGAACGGTGATTGCAGACCCGATTCAGGATGAAAGGATGTTGATTACACCGTGAGAAACCCATTATCTGATAAAATCGTAAGTATTCCGCCGTCCGGAATTCGTAAATTCTTTGATATTGTAAATGAGATGAAGGATGCCATCTCTCTGGGCGTGGGCGAGCCGGATTTTGATACGCCGTGGCATGTCCGGGAGGAGGGCATCTATTCTCTGGAAAAAGGAAGAACCTTTTACACCTCCAATGCCGGTCTCCGGGAACTGAAGGTGGAAATCTGCAAATACTTGGAGCGCCGCATGGATGTGGTTTACAGCCCGGACCATGAGGTAATGGTGACGGTAGGCGGAAGCGAGGCCATCGACATTGCCCTGCGCGCCATGCTGAATCCGGGGGACGAAGTGCTGATTCCACAGCCAAGTTATGTGTCCTATGTGCCATGTACCGTTCTGGCAGATGGGGTTCCGGTTATCATCGAGCTGGAGGAGAAGGACCAGTTTAAACTGACCAAAGAGAAGCTTCTGGAAAAGATTACGCCGAAAACCAAGATATTGATTCTGCCGTTCCCCAACAATCCCACCGGCGCCATCATGGAAAAGCATGAACTGGAGGAGATTGCGCAGATTGTGGAGGAGCATGACCTGTTCGTGATTTCCGATGAGATTTATTCGGAGCTGACCTATAAGCAGCAGCATGCAACCATCGCGGCGCTGCCGGGCATGAAGGAGCGCACGGTTCTGATCAATGGCTTCTCGAAGGCGTATGCTATGACCGGATGGCGTCTGGGCTATGCCTGCGCGCCGGAAATGATTTTAAAGCAGATGCTGAAAATCCATCAGTATGCCATCATGTGCGCGCCGACCACCAGTCAGTATGCGGCCATCTCCGCCATGCGCAGCGGTGACCCGGATGTGGAGATGATGCGGGAGTCCTACAACCAGAGACGCCGCTATCTGATGCATGCATTTAAGGAGATGGGGCTGGAATGCTTTGAGCCTTATGGCGCATTCTACACCTTCCCAAGCATCAAGCGTTTTGGCATGACCTCCGATGAATTTGCAACCAGATTGTTAAGGGAAGAGAAGGTGGCTGTGGTTCCGGGAACCGCATTCGGTGACTGCGGCGAGGGCTATCTGCGTATCTCCTACGCATATTCGCTGGAGAGCCTGAAAAAAGCACTGGAACGGATTGGACGCTTTGTAAAGAAGCTGGACGCGGAGGGATAACCTATGAATATCGTACTCTATGAGCCGGAGATGCCGGCCAATACCGGAAATATCGGAAGAACCTGCGTGGCTACCGGTACAAAGCTTCATCTGATTGAGCCTCTTGGCTTCAAGATAAATGAAAAGTCACTGAAACGGGCCGGACTGGACTACTGGGATAAACTGGATGTGACCATCTACTGCGATTTCCAGGATTTCCTGGACCGGAATCCGGGCGCAAAGATATACATGGCCACCACGAAGGCGAAGCATGTTTATACGGATGTATCGTATGAGCCGGACTGCTATCTGATGTTCGGCCCGGAATCCAGAGGAATTCCGGAGGAAATACTGGTAGACCACCCGGATACGTCGGTCCGTATCCCTATGTGGGGCGATATCCGCTCCCTGAATCTGTCAAATTCGGTGGCGATTCTGCTGTATGAAGCATTGCGGCAGAATGGATTTGAGAAGATGACGATGGAGGGGGA
>JAUNPZ010000053.1:0-3955 GCA_030536455.1 Lachnospiraceae bacterium
GTCTCCGTCGGCTTGGTTTCTGCCGGTTTCGTCTCTCCGGTGCCGGAAGCCGAACTGCTCTTTCCGCTCTCCGTTCCTTCCAGATTATAGCAGATAACCGGCATTCCGGCATAAACATTCTCGAATAAGGTTTTTGCCGCGCTGTACGGCATGTTTACACACCCGTGGGAACCGTTTGTCCGGTAAATATTTCCTCCAAAGCTGCTTCTCCAGCTTGCGTCATGGAACCCGATGCCGCCGTTAAAGGGCATCCAGAATTTCACCGGACTTGCATAGCCCTGGCCCTTCAGCACCGCATCCCTCTGCTTATAGGTAATGCCGAAAATTCCGGGAGGCGTCGTATACCCCTTCGAAACATTTCCCGACACGAAATCCGACTCCAGGATTTTCTTCCCGTCCTTATAAAGGAAAAGATGCTGGGCCGTCAGATTCACTTCCGCATAAGTACTGCCGTAATCATTTCCCTCATGGCTGGCGCCCTTCTGGGAATATTCCGGCTCACGGCTCTGGCTTTCTCCTGATGCCACAATCTGCGCCAGGGCTGCCTTCTCCTCCTTCTGGTTAATCCGCCAGCCGTAAAATCCGGATACCGTCACCTCCGGCCCATAGCTGGTCTTAAATTTCCGTTTGGTATAAGCCGTATTATATTTCTTCGCCAGGGCTTCCACATAAGCCCCCACCATCGCTTCATCCACCGATACCGCGCCATTTCCCTGGTAGGTAATCCACTGGTGGAGTTCATCACCGTTCAGCACCTCCTGGCCGCTGCCAAACTGGTAGGTCACCGTCATATTCGCATAACGGTTCAGCGTATCCCGCTTCTCCACAAGCTCCGCCGGAAGCTCCGTCTCCGGCGCATGGATATAGCAGCCCGCCTCCTCTAAGGAAAGCTCCTGCTTTAAGGAAAGGACCGCATCCGATACGGCCTGGAAGAACACCTCCCGGTCCATCTCATTTCCGATCTCCGCCGGGATAATCTCATAGCCCTGTCCGGATACATAATCCGACAAATAGGCTTCCTTGTAAGGGCGGACGTTCTCCATACCAAGTAACGGAAGTTCCTCCAGATAGGACCGGAATGCATCCTCGTCATAGGCCACAACCGTCTCCACCTGAGAATCCTTCCCCTTCATGGAATACCATCCCCAAAGATAAGGATTCTGCTCCTCCAGCATCGTCTCCAGCGTCCCGTCAAATACCGTATGAAGCCCGATTTTCCCGCCGGAAACCATCGTCTCGCCGCCGTCCCGGTCTGTCAGGCGAAGCTTGTAGCCGTCAATGGCGGAGGACATCAGGCTTTTTACCTGCTCCACCTCCATTCCGCCCACATCCACACCGTTTATGACCGTGTTCGGAAAATAAGCCGTGTGAAACTTCTGCGCCCTCACCAGATAATAGGAGACGCAGCCAAGCACCGCCGCCAGGGCAGCCAGTCCGACTGCCGGAAGAATCCGTCTGGCTGCGCTCGGACTGCCGGACTTCGGCTCCTCCGCCTGGTCCCCTTCCTCCGGTTTCTCCGCCCGGTCATATCCCTCCGGCGCTTTCGCCGGATTCCATGCCGGCGCAGGCGGAGGGACCGGCTTTGCCGCAGTCTGCCGGGAAGGTCCTGCCTCCTCCCGCTCCACCCGCCTGGAACCCTGTCTTCTGGAATGAAGCGCCTTGCCGGCTGCCGGACTTCCGGCTTCCGATGCCGCTCCGCTGTGTTCCGCCGTCTCCGCCGCTCCGCTGCATTCTGCTGCCGACGCCGCTCCGCTGCATTCCACCGCTGCTGACGCTGCCGATGCCGCAGCGGTTTCGGATGACGGAGCCGGGCCGTTGATATCAAAATCAAAATCCGGTCCGTCAAAATCTTCATCCAGAACGATATCGTCAAAATCCTCATCCAGATAATAGCCCTCGCCAAAATCCTCATCCTCATCCGGTTCTTCCATAATGCTTAAGGATGCCTGTCTCAGCTCATCTTCCAGACTCAGCTTCTCTCTCTTTCCATTTTCATTTCCCATTCCGGCATTCTTCATCAAATTAAAACCTTTCGCAGCCGCCTCCTGTTCTGGGGCTGCGGCCTTTCTATCTCCATTTTCTGTCTTCTGCACCTGTCACAGCAGGCCGCGTCCTCATATGTCCATATGCTCCAGCTCTGATTCCCCGCACACCAGGATTCCATGCTCCTTCAAAAGCCGGGCCGTAACCCCATCCCCGTCCGTCAGGGTTCGGGTAAAGGTTCCGTCATAGATTCTCCCGCTTCCGCAGGATGGGCTCCGCTCCTTCAAAACCGCCCTGGTACATCCATACAGCTTTGCAAGCTTTAAGGTTTCCTCTGCGCCTCTTTGATAGGCCTCCGTCACATCCTGTCCATCTCTGGTCCAGACCCGGCTGCCCTTTTGCTCCGCCGGTGTGCGGGGCGTGGGAAGACCGCCCAGAATCTCCGGACACACCGGAATCAACTCATGCTTCTCCATCAGCTTCTGAATCGACGGCTCCAGCTCCCCGCCGCCGCTGTAGCGGCAGCAGACACCCAGCAGACACGCACTTACCAGTATTCTCATCACCCAATTCCCCCCGTTTTCATCTATATGTTATCTTATATGTTATCTGGCCTTTATCTTTTTTTCTTTTTCTTCATCATCTGTAAAAGGGCAGAATGCCCTTCCCCACCATTATGAGGCCAGGCCATGTATTTCGTCAACCTACATTTCCTTAACATTTTCTTTAAATTTGTCTGAATAAATCTTAATCCTTTTTGCCATCCATTGCATTGCCCAATCCCTTCGTGTTAACATAGAATCAGAAAGAACCGGAACGTACAAGAACCGGTTCCGATTTAAAAAGGGAGAATATGTAAAAAGGAGGAACTTATTATGAAAAAAATTGCAGCAGACAACATCCGGCGGCTGCGGCTTCTGCCGCTGGCCCTTCTGACCACAGCCATGCTGGTTACCGGCGGCTGCGGAGCAAAATCGGCCGGAAGCCCAGCCGATTCCAACTTTAACATGCTTGAAGGTTCCGGGGACCGCGGCTTTGCCGCCGAAACGACCGCCGCGGCGCCCATGGCGATGGAGACCGCGGCCGCCGCAGCGGATATGGCGGCCCCTATGGCGATTCCGGAGGAAAGTGCCGATTCCAGCGGCATCACCCAGAACACCGCTTCCGACACGCCCCTTCCGCTGGAGCGGAAGCTGATCCGGAATGTCTCATTGAGCGTGGAAACCCTGACCTTTGACGACCTGGTTGCTTCCGTTCAAAACCGGACCTCTTCCCTGGGCGGCTACATCGAACAGTCCGACATCTCCGGCAACAGCATCACCAACCAGGGACGTCCGTCCAAAAAAAATGCCTATCTGGTTCTCCGCATTCCGGCAGACCAGCTTGGCGCTTTCGTCTCCCAGGTCGAAACCGATGGCAATGTCACTTATAAATCCGAAACGGTAAACGATGTCACCCTGCAGTACTCGGATGTGGAAAGCCGCCTGAAAACCCTCCGCATGGAGCAGGAGCGGCTGTGGGAGCTGCTGGCAAAGGCCGAATCCACGGAAGCCATCATCGCCCTGGAGCAGCGGCTTACCGAGGTCTCCAGCGAAATCGAAAGCAGCGAATCGCGGCTGCGCCACTTCGATAATTCCGTCACCTACAGCACGGTCTACCTGACCATCAATGAGGTGGACTTGGAAAGCCCCACCGAGCCGGAAAATGCCCTGCAGCAGATTCAGCGCGGCTTTATGCAGAATCTGAGGGCCCTTGGCACCGGACTTTCCGCCCTTCTGGTGGGACTCCTCTCCAACAGCCCGGTTCTCCTGTTCCTGGCGCTCCTTGTCCTTATCTTCTTCCTGATCGTGCGGAAGATTGACGCCAGAAAGCGGAAACGTCAGGAGACCAAAGATGCCGGACGCCTCCAGGATGCCATAAACTTCCAGGCAGGCCGGAAACCATCCGATACCCGGACTGAAGCGCCGGAAAC
>JAUNPZ010000053.1:4055-19575 GCA_030536455.1 Lachnospiraceae bacterium
TAAACTTCCAGGCAGGCCGGAAACCATCCGATACCCGGACTGAAGCGCCGGAAACCTCCGAGACTGCTTCCGGGACAAAATCAGATAACCGATAATACCTCCGCATAAACCAATCATCAGCATACAGTCCCGCAAAGCCGTTCCAACAAGCTTTGCGGGACTGTATGCTTTTATATTCTTCGTTTTCTTGCCCTTACTTCGCTTCCCCAATCACTTCCTCTGCAAAATTCACGGAAGCCATGGCATCCTTACAGTACCGGTCCGCTCCGATGGTGTCGGCATATTCCCTGGTAAGCACCGCTCCGCCCACCATCACCTTCACCCATGGCGCTTTCTCGCGAAGCTGGCAGATGGTTTCCTCCATGCTGGGAACCGTGGTCGTCATCAGCGCGCTTAAGCCCACCACCGGGACCTGCTCCTTGACAGCCGTTTCCACGATCGCCTCCGGCGGAACATCCTTCCCCAGGTCGATCACCTGATAGCTGTAATTTTCCAGCAGCACCTTCACGATATTTTTTCCGATATCATGGATATCGCCCTTTACCGTCGCCAGTATCACCTTTCCCTTCGGCTCCTGGGCCTGGCCGGACGCGCTCATGTGCTCCTTGATGACCTCAAACGCACTTTTCGCCGCCTCTGCGCTCATCAGAAGCTGAGGCAGGAAGATGGTTCCCTTCTCGAAGCCCTTTCCTACCACATCCAGAGCCGGAATCATCTCCTCATTGATCACCGCCAGAGCATCTCTCGTATTTAAACGCTCCCGGACCGCATCGGCCGCCGCCTCACGAAGTCCCTTTATCACGCAGTCCGAAAGCGCCATGCCCTTCGCCCCGGCCGGACCGCCTGCTCCGGCCGCTCCGGTCTGGCCGCCAAAACCAGCCGCTCCGGCGCCATTCTTTCCGATCGTGGCCCCCAGCCCGCTGTTTCCCGGACCGCCGTACACTGCAATATAATCCATGCACTGTGCATCCAGGTCAGCCAGCGCCCGATAGCTGTAGTAGGCCCGCATCATCGCCTCATTGTTCGGATTGATGATGGCTGCGCTTAATCCGTCATGGAGCGCCATGGTGAAAAATGCCGCATTGATAATCTCTCTCTGAGGCAGTCCGAAGGAAATGTTGGACACGCCAAGTATGGTCTTTCCGCCCAGCTCATCCCGGACTCTCCGCAGCGTTTCCAGGGTGGTCAGCGCCCCCCTGCTGTCAGAGCTGACCGTCATGCACAGACCGTCGATGATGATGTCCTCCGGTCCGATTCCGTACTCTGCCGCTTTTCGGTATATCTTCTTTGCCACCTGGATCCGGCCCTCCGCCGTCTCCGGGATTCCATCCTCATCTAATGCAAGACCGACCACCACGCCGCCGTATTTTGCCACCAGCGGGAACACGGCCTCCATCACTTCCTGCTTTCCATTCACCGAATTGACCAGTGCTTTTCCATTGTAGCAGCGGAGCGCCCGCTCCATGGCCTCCGGGCTGGAGGTGTCAATCTGCAGGGGCAGGTCGATAACTGCCTGCAGCTCCTTCACCACCTCCTCCATCATGGAAGGCTCGTCAATTTCCGGAAGTCCCACATTCACATCCAGCACATGCGCGCCGTTATCCTGCTGGGTCACGCCCTCCTTCAGGATATATTCCAGATTGTGGTCCCGCAGGGCCTGCTTAAACTTTGACTTTCCGGTTGGATTAATCCGCTCGCCGATCAGCACCGGATTCTTTCCCATCACCACCGCCTGGGCATAGGAGGAGATGACCGTCCGCCCCTTCTTCTCCGGCTGTTTGACCGGAAGATTCCGGCACAGGCTTACCATCTTTTCGATATGCTCCGGCGTGGTCCCGCAGCAGCCGCCCATCATAAACACGCCCATCCGGGCGATTTTCTCCATCTCCTGGGCAAACTGGTCCGAATCAATGTCATAAACCGTTCTTCCGCCCTCGCTTCTCGGCAGTCCCGCATTGGGATTTACGATAACCGGAAGGGAGGACACCTCCAAAAGCTTCTCCACGATCGGCTTCATCTGTACCGGGCCAAGACCGCAGTTTAATCCCAGCGCATCCACCCGAAGTCCCTCCAGCATGGCCACGACCGACTCTACATTTCCTCCGGTCAGAAGCTTTCCCTTCTCATCAAATGCCATGGTGGCAAAGACCGGAAGGCTGCAGCTTTCCTTCGCGGCCAGCACCGCCGCCTTTACCTCCATGCTGTCGCTCATGGTTTCAATCAGGACCAGGTCCGCCCCAGCCTCCGCACCGACGGCAATCACTTCCTTATAAAGCGCGACTGCCCGCTCAAATTCCAGGTCTCCGTATGGCTTTAACAGCTTCCCGGTAGGCCCTAAGTCCAGGGCGATAAATGCCGGAAATGGTTCCTCCGAGCCTCTTTCCAGGAGCACTTCCTCCCTGGCCGCCGCCGCATTCTTCACCGCCGCCGCCACCAGCTCCTTTAAGTCCCAGGCCCCGCCCTCCGGATATTTCAGACGGCTGGCTCCAAAGGTATTGGTCGTAATGATGTTGGCTCCTGCCCGCAGATACGCCTTATGGATATCCACCAGCACCTCCGGGTGAAGCAGGTTCCAGGTTTCCGGCAGTTCTCCTGCCTGAAGCCCTCTCTCCTGCAGAAGACTTCCCATGCCTCCGTCAAAAAATACATGATGTTCTTTCATCCACTGATATAGATTCATTCATTTTCCTCCTCACGTTTCCCTCCGGTATGCGCAGTCCGTCTTTCCGCAGGCCTCGCAGCCCTTCACCTCGCACCGGTAGGGTTTCCTGCTGACTCCCATCACTGCCGTCACTGACTTGGAGGGCATCATCAGACAGCTGTCCGTCAGCTTAATTCCAATCCGCTTTCCGGCCTCCAGCCCGTCCAGAAGCTGGGGCTGGCAGCTCAGCGGAAAATCTCCGTAGCCGGGGCTGAACCTGGGGCGGAGATACCACCCTCTGCTTTCATATTCTTCCCGGATTTCCGAACAGACGGTGTCGCAGTATTCCTCAATCATGGCAGCCGCCGCTGCCTGAAGCACCACGGCCCGGCTCATCTGAATCCGGCTGTATTTCTGAATCAGGTGGTCCGCTCCCAGTCCCAGGGTAGCGGCAAATACCAGAATCCGCTCGCAGTCCTTAAGATTCCGGCTCAGATTCCGGCTGCTGGTATGAAAACAGCCTCCGTCAATCTCCCAGCGCATATCCACCTGCGCCGGTTCTTTTTCCTTCATATCCGCCTGTGCAAAAACCTTGGCCTGCATCCCCATCTGCGCCGGTTCCTTTTCCTGCGCTTCCCTCTGCGAAAGAGCTTCTCCGCTCCCCAGTCTCAGCGGGAACTCCCGGATCACATGTCTGGGCTCCGCCGCCTGACCAAGCTCCGCAAGGCAGGATTCCACCAGCGCGCCGGACACTTCATCCACCTGCGCTCCCTTATAGCCCAGGTACCGGAAAATTTCTTTTCTGTCTACTCTCATCCTGCTTCTCCTCTGAACCGGCTTATTCTTCGCCAGATTCTCCCCGACCGAATCGTTTCCGGCCGGACTAAAGAATTTCCGACAGACTGTCCTGAATCCGCGCCGCCACATCCGGCTTATTCATGGAATATACATGAATGCCGTTCACTCCATTTGCAATCAGATCGATGATCTGCTCCGTGGCATATGCGATTCCCGCCTGCTTCATGGCTGCCGGATTCTCTCCGAACCGGTCCACAATCGCTTTAAAGCGGGAGGGCAGGTAGGTGCCGGACATCTGGCAGATCCGCTTAATCTGCGCCACATTCGTTACCGGCATGATCCCGGCCACCACCGGAACCGTGATTCCCTTTTCCCGGATCCGGTACAGGTAATTATACAGAATGTTATTGTCAAAAAACATCTGCGTCGTAACGAAATCGCATCCGGCCTCCACCTTCTCCTTCAGATGCTGGATATCCGCCGTCTTATTCACCGACTCCACATGGCCCTCCGGATAGCAGGCCGCTCCGATGCAGAAATCTCCAAAGTCCTTGATTTCCCGGATCAGCTCCGATGCATAATGATAATCCTCGGCCACCCGGCCGTCCGCCGGGATATCGCCTCTTAAGGCCAGCACATTCTCGATTCTTTTTTCCTTTAACTCGGAAAGCACCTGATGCACCTTCTCCCTGGTGGAGGAAACGCAGGTCAGATGGGCCAGAGGCGTCACGCCATACTGCTCCTGAATCCCAGACGCGATCTCTACCGTATAGCGGCTGGTTCCGCCGCCCGCCCCATAGGTTACACTCATAAAGGAGGGCTTCAGTCTGGCAATCTCAGCCGCTGCCCGCTCCACGCTGTCGTATTTGTCTTCTGTCTTCGGCGGAAATACCTCGAAGGATAAGGTTGGTTTCCCCTGCGCTAATATGTCTTTAATCTTCATGCTGTACCGCTCCTTTTCTTTTCTCTGCCGGAACCGGCTTCCCCTGTCGGTTTTACCTGCTGCCGTTCCCGGCAGCGGGGCATTCTTCCGGTCCGCTGTACCAAACATGGAAAAAGCCCGTCTTGTCAACCAGACAAAACAGGCCTTCCAATTGATGCCTATGATAACACAGGCTTTTTTATTTTTCAATTAATATCCCATAAAAATTCCAGCTAACGGGGAATCGGCCGGAAGAATCAGAGTATTTTCACTTCCTGTCAGGGAAGCCTCCGCCGCCTCCAGCGCGCGGATAAAGGAGTAGAACTCCGCCTTCTCCGGCGAGCCGTAGGCTTCCGCCAGAATCCGCATATACTCTGCCTCGCCTTCCGCTGTAACGGCTGCCGCCTTGGCCTCCGCATCTGACACCTTGATGGCGATTTCCTTATCCGTGGTGTTCTGAATCACCTTGGCCTCCGCCTGTCCCTCTGCGGTAAAGGTAGCCGCTATCTTATCCCGCTCGGAAATCATCCGCTCATAAACCGCCGCCTTATTATCCGTCGGCAGGTCCAGGCGCTTGGTTTCCACCGAAAGGATTTCCAGGCCATATTGATTCATATTGTCTCCCATATGAGCCATGATTGCCTGGGAAAGTTCCCCGTCCCGGCCGCTGATGACATCATTCTGGCTCATGCTGCTGATTACGTTTTTGATGGAATTATACACGGCGGTATCGATTCTCCGCTCCGCATTCACCACCGAGCCGTTCAGGGTCTGGGCGAATTTTAACGGGTCATTGATTCTCCACAGCGCATAGGAATCGCAGAGCATGGTCTTCTTGTCCTTCGTGATGACATCCGACGGCGCCAGGTCATAAATCAGAATCTCCTTCGGAAGGGTATCGGCCGACTGGATAAACGGAATCTTAAAGCTTAAGCCTGCGCTGCTGATGATCCGCTCGATTCGTCCGAACTGGCGGATTAATTTATATTCATTCTCCTGGGTCACTACCATGGAGCCGGTTCCTGCCAGAAAAAGTCCGGCCAGCACCAGAAGCAAAATCGTCTTTTTTATGGTTTTTATCATATCGTTCCTCCTCATAAGCGAATGGCTGCTGCCTGCTTTTATCATTCTGCACTTCCTGCGCTCTCCCCACTGTTTTTGCCGTCTGCACTGCTTCCGCCCGTCTGACTTTTACTGTCTGCGCCTTTTGGGCTGTCCGCGCTGCCTGCGCCGGTAAAGCTGTCCAGAGGCAGGATGGTATTCGTCTTGTCCGTGCCGTCGATAATTACCTTCATTCCCGGCAGGATATCCTCCATGGCCTCGTAGAACATACGCTTTTTCGTCACCTCCGGGTTCTTCACATACTCGGCGTACATGGCGTTAAACTTGGCCACCTCCGCATTCGCCTCGTTGATCCGCTGCACCTTGCCGGACTCCGCCTCCTGCATAATCTGGTCAATCTTCGCCTCTGCCTGGGGAAGCTTTTCATTCCGGTACTTGTTCGCATTGTTGATGGCCGTTTCCTTGCCCTGCTTGGCCGTCTCCACCGCCTTAAACGCTTCCATAACCTCCTGGGTCGGCGGCTCGGAATCCTGGATGGTCACATTCACAATCTGCAGGCCGATATCCTGCTGCTCCAGCATGGCGATGATCATCTCTTTAATCCTGGACTGGATTTCATTCTTCCCTGTGGTCAAAACAGAATCTACGTCATATCCGCCAATCACAGTACGGATGCAGGACTGGGTCATGTTCCGCAGAATCAGAACCGGGTCCTGGGAAGCGTACACCGCCTTAACCGGGTCCGCCACCTTGTATTCCACGAAGAAATCCACGTTCACGAAATTATAATCGCTGGTAATCATCAGGGAATCCTCTTCCTGGGTCAGATTGTCCTCCGGGTTATAGCCCATGGCAAAGCCCTGGATGGTGGTATTCACCTTCTTCACCCGCTGAATCAGCGGAATTTTAAAATGCAGTCCCGGCTCCGTCACCGCCTTCGCCATACCAAATGTGGTAACGACCGCCTGCTCCTGCTCCTCAATGTTGTAAAATCCTCCCATTCCCAAAACCGGAATCAGAATCACCAGCAGCGCCACGACACCGGTATGCTTTAAAAAACGCTTGATTTTTCCCAGCTTCTGGCCGGCGTTGTTCTTCATCTCTTCAAATTTCGGATCATATGTCTCCATAACCTTCCACCTTTCTTTTCTTGTAATGGTTTGTTTTTAAAACCTGTTTTGCTGCCCAGCCGCCAGGTACCTTGCCGGCCGGACCTCGTAAAAGTAAAAAAGACCTTTATCAGCAGCCCAAAAGCTGCGATAAAAGTCTTGCACTTTTAAGTAATATGCGGATGGAACTCGCAGAAACCGCTTTCGATTCCTTCGTCCATCGTACTGACGCATGTTTACCCACTTTCATGGATGCTACTCCCTCTTACGATAGGTCTACTATAGCATATCCCCGCACCTTTGTCAATCTTCTCTTGTTATTTTTTTAACGAATTTACAGGAATTTTATGAAAAATTTAGAAAAAGCTTGCCTTTTCCCCGGACGCTTGGTACAATACGGTCTAAACTGCTTTGACAGACAACCTTTGTCAAATGTGTGCACAAATACATATAAGGAGAATTTTCACATGGAACAGACAGGAATCAAGGCATTCTTAAAAAGAAAGAATGTCAACATCACCGTCCAGACCTATCTCATTGATGCATTGGGTGCCATGGCATTTGGTTTGTTTGCATCTTTGTTAATCGGGACGATCTTCGCCACCATCGGCGACAAAACTCAGATTCAGGCATTTATCGTAATCGCAGACTATGCAAAAAGCGCTACCGGCGCTGCCCTTGGCGTGGCAATCGCCTACGCGCTAAAGGCTCCGCAGCTTGTCCTGTTTTCCGCCGCAACCGTAGGCATCGCAGGCAATGCCCTGGGCGGCCCGGTTGGCGCGCTGGTATCCACCATCATCGCCACCGAGCTTGGTAAAATCGTATCCAAGGAAACCCGTGTGGATATCCTGGTAACTCCGGGCGTCACCATCATCTCCGGTGTGCTGATGGCCCAGTTCGTAGGCCCCGGCGTGGCAAAATTCATGGATGCCTTCGGCATGATGGTAAAAACCGCAACCGAAATGCAGCCATTCTTCATGGGCATTCTGGTTTCCGCTCTGGTGGGAATCGCTTTGACCCTTCCGATTTCCAGCGCGGCCATCTGCATCGCCCTGTCCTTAGACGGACTGGCAGGCGGCGCGGCTACCGCAGGCTGCTGCGCGCAGATGATCGGCTTTGCCGTCCTTTCCTTCCGGGAAAACGGGGTCGGCGGACTGCTGGCCCAGGGACTGGGAACCTCCATGCTGCAGATGGGCAACATCGTAAAGAATCCGAAAATCTGGCTGGCCCCCACTCTGGCTTCCATGATTACCGGTCCGGTTGCCACCGTAGTCTTTAAGATGACCAACATCCCGGCCGGAGCCGGTATGGGAACCTGCGGACTGGTCGGACCAATCGGCGTGTACACCAGCATGGGCGGCGGTTCCAGCATGTGGCTTGGCATTCTTCTGGTATGCTTCCTGCTTCCGGCTGTGCTGACCGCAGTATTCGGCGCCGTATTCCGGAAAATCGGATGGATTAAAGAGGGCGATCTGAAGCTGGATTTATAATTTTTTAGTCCTGCACGGTCTTTAAGCTGAGAAACAGAGACTGTCCCACGCCAAAGACGGCGCCGTCCTCAAGCTCTGCCTTCACCTTCACGCTCCGCTTGTTCCGGTTTCCGTCATTCTCATAATCCTCCGGCGGGTAGACGGCCTGCCAGTCGATGTAGCAGACCCTTCCCCGCGCCGCTTCCTCCTTCTTTCCCTGAAGGAAGAACGAAAGCTCCGCCCCGAAGGCCACCTGCTCTAGGTATTCCTGCGGCAGATAGAATACCGCATACTGCTGACTGCCGTCAGAAAGTTTAAATACGCTCTGTCCGGCCGCCACCGATGCGCCCTCCTCCAGACTGGTGCTGATTACCACACCATCGGAGGAGGCGCAGATCTGATAATCCTTCCGGCTGTCTTCCAGTTGTTTTAACTGCAGCCGGGTCAAATCCAGCTCCGCCTGAGCTGCCTGAAGCGCTTCCTCATCGGCATCCGCCTGAGGGAGCGCTTTTACGCTGTTTTTTGCCGCCTCAAGCTGAGCTTTGGTGGTTACCACCTGGGACTGGGCCTGCCAGGCCGCCTGCTGGTATTTCTGAAATTCCGCTCTGGAGATGGCCCCGCTCTCAAAAAGCACCTGCTGGTCTGCCAGATTCTGTCCGGCTGCTGCAGACGTCCGCTGCGCCTGAGCCAGCGTCTCCTCCCAGAGCGCCACATTGCTTTCTGCCACCCGGCGGGAAGCCGCCGCTGTATCTCCATCCGCCAGCGCTTTCATCTGCTTGAACTGAGCGGTCTTTATCTTTATCATCTGCTCCATCTGGGCCGCCTGCTCATCCACCGCGCGGTCGTCAATCACCGCCAGCACCTCTCCCGCCTTCACCGGCTGCCCCGTCTGCACCAGCATGGATTCCACCCTTCCCCCGGCCTGTGCAAAACAGGTTCTGGAAGCAATCTCCACGGTCCCCTCCAGAAGAAACCGGTCATTTTTCGGCAATATGGAAAATACGGCCAATGCGGTCACCGCCACCAGCACAGGTACCAGCACCAGAACCAGATTCCGCAGCATTTGCTTCTTTTTCATCAACATCTCCCTCGCTTCCCTCTCACTTATCCCATTCTTTCTTCGCATCAAATCGGAAGATTCTTTTTTTCAAACACCCGCACGCTGCATCCGAACAGCACCAGCACCGCACCGATCAGCATCCCGTCCAGCCCCGCCGTGCCGCTTCCCTCCAGAATCCGCTTGGTATCCAGCAGCGAATAGATGGAAAAATCCTTTAAAAACTCCGCCTGCTCCGAAGTTCCACCCAGCACAAACAGGAGGAGAAATCCGATATTGACCCCGGCAGAAAAAGCCAGCGCCCGCTTGGATTCATTGAAAAAGCAGGAGTAGAAAAAGCAGATCATCCCCACCAGCATGGTAATCAGCGCCGCATTCAGATTTATCTGCAGAAACAGCTGCTGATTCAGCATATCCCCAAACATCATCCGGCACACCATGCTGCCTGCCACATGGAGAATCGTAAACAGCATGGCGATGGAGGAAAGCAGGAAAACGCCCTTCGTGACGATAATCCGCCGTCTGGAAACCGGCGCCATCAAAAGATAAGCAAAGGAGCCGTTGTCCACCAGCTTCGCCACCAGCTTATTGCTGATAATGATGCAGTAAATCATGGGGAAAATAAATACGATAAAGCCGTAATAATACTCCGCAAGGTAATTGGTCAGATTGGTAGACACCGAATCAAACCCGAAGCCGGCCATCAGCCCCTCCGGGAGCAGCTCCAGCATACTGGTCCAGGCCGAAGTATCCGAAGGATTAAACATCATCGCCATAACGGAAAAATACAGCATCATCACATACAGAATAATCACGAACAGTACGGCATTGCTCCGCATATCCGCTTTAAAAAGTGTCCGGCTCATGCTCTCCCTCCCTGCTGTAGAGATGAAGGAATATCTCCTCCAGGCTCTGTTTTTTCGATTCCAGAGAAATCACATCCAACTGCGAAAGCAGCCGCAGGAATTCTCCCGTCCGCTCTCCCTGGATGCTGACCTGAAAGCGGCCGTCCCCGTCCAAAAGCCGTTCCATCCGGCCGCCGCAGAAGGCCGCCAGACGGCCGCTCTCCTCCGGCTTTGCAAGCTGGACCACAAAGGATTTCCTCTGCGTCTGTCCCAGTGCATGGATATCATCCTTCATCACCACCTGGCCGTCCTTTATGATAATCACCTGGTCACAGGTCCGCTCCACCTCTTCAAACATGTGGCTGCTCATCAGAATGGTCTTCCCCCGGTTCTTCTCCCGGATTACCAGCTCGGTAAACCGGTTCTGCATCAGCGGATCCAGACCGCTGGTAGGCTCATCCAGGATAATCACCTGAGGGTCATGCATAAAGGCCGCGATAATCCCCACCTTCTGCTTCATTCCCTTGGAATACCGCTTAATCCGGCCCGATAAATCCATATCAAACATCTCCGCCAGCTCCTTCTGACGGCTGTCATCCTTCGTCCCCCGCATCTGGGATAAAAAGGATAAGAACTGCTTCCCCGTCATCCCATCCAAAAATGCGATCTCACCCGGAAGATAGCCCAGATACCGCTGAATCTCCTTCGCCTGCTGCCAGCAGTCCAGCCCATGAATCAAACAGCGCCCCCCGTCCGCTTTGGAATAGCCAAGCAGACAGCGGATCGTGGTGGTCTTTCCCGCCCCGTTCGGCCCTAAGTAGCCCATCACCAGGCCTTCCTTCACCTGAAAGGATACCTTTCGGATTCCCTTTCCACTGGGATATTGTAATGTGAGGTCCTCTGCCTGTATCATACGCGCTCCCTCCCCCCTTTTTCGCTTATACTCTGCGCAGTTACAAATACTCTTCCTTATACAAGTGCTTTTTTAAAAGCGAAAGATATGCCTTTATCCGCCCCATCATCTGATCCACAAGCTCCGGCGTATACCCTTCCATGGCCCGGAAGGAGAACACGCCGAGCGAGCAGTCCGTAACCAGCTCCATCACCAGCTCCGGCGAAACCCCTTCCCTGAATTTCACCACATCCGATTTTCGGACCACCATCTCATTCCGCATCGCAGCCCCGCGGTCCATATACTGCTTCAGTTCATCCGTTACCTCCGGGTCTGTTTCCTGATATACCGTATATAAAAACTGGAACAAGCCCGGATAAGCCTTCAGCACCTCCACCTTAATATGGCTCAAATCCAAAATCCGGTCAAAAAAATCACTGGAAATCTCTTCCGTGTGCTCCTGCATGGCTCCCAGGATTTTATCCGTGGCCTCCTGCAGCAGATAAAAATACATCGCCTTTTTCGTATCAAAATAGTGAAATATCATGGCCTTGGAAATTCCCGCCGCCTTTGCTATATCCGCCGTAGACGCCTTGCCGTAGCCATACCTTCCAAAAATCTGAAATCCCGCATTCAGAATCCGCTCCCGCTTTTCCGGGTTCAAATTTTCAAAATGATTCATTCGCTCCACTCCTTTGCCCGGCCGATTTTTTGCCTGACTCATCCGGCATTATCGACCGATTCGGTTAATATCAATATAGCATAATCGACCGAATCAGTCAATCGGGTTCCAGAAATTACATAGAAAGACCGCCCTTTACGAAAAAGAGCGGCCCTTCTGGTCTTATCTCCGATTGTGTTCCTGTTTTTAATTCGTCAAAAATCCCTTCCCGATGATCTCGCTGGAATTGGTAATCATAATAAACGCCGTCGGCTCGATGATCCGCACATAGTTTCTCAGCCGCACCGCCTGGCTTCTGGACAGGGTGGTCATCACCACTGCTTTTTTATGATGGGTAAATGCGCCCTGCGCTTCATACACCGTGGCGCTCCGGTTTAATTTATGAATTATAAAGCTGCAGACCGGCTCCGGGTCATCACAGACGATGCTGAAGCATTTGCATTGATTGATGTTCTCGATGACGCCATCGATCACCATGGACTTTGCCAGAAGGCCAAGCGCCGAATACAGTCCCGTGCTTACGCCAAACACCAGAAATGCCAGCACCACCGAAGCTGCATCTACCAGAAACAGCGCATTTCCGATATGGAAGCTGGTATGCTTCTGAAGAATCATGGCGATAATATCCGTTCCACCGCTGGAGGCACCGATATTAAACAGCACCGCCGAGCCGACCGCCGGGAGAAATACTGCAAAAACCAGTTCCAGGAGAGGTTCACTGGTCAGCGTCCGTCCGCCCATCGGGCAGGCTCTCTCCAGAAAAGACAGGCTGAAGGACAGAAGCATGCTGGCGTATACCGTCTTTACCCCAAAGGCTCTTCCCAGAAACAAAAAGCCGATAAGCAGAAGCCCCGTATTCACCACAAAGGTGAAATCACCGGCGCTGATCCGGCTGATTTTACTTACAATCGTGGAGAAGCCGGTCACCCCTCCAAAAGCAAAATTATTGGGGAACTTAAAAAAGTAGATTCCGATTACCATAACCCAGATGCTGAGTGTAATCAGCATATACTCCGACAATGTTCTCTGCCATGGATACTTCCACGCCTTTGTGAATAACATAACCATACCTCGCTGTATCATTATTATTTTCTGTTGTTCCCACTGAAAAAGGGAAGACAGATTTCCTCCGTCTTCCCCAAATATAACATAGAATCTTTGGTTTTAAAAGGGCAAATCCCGGTCATTTTATCCGGACAGCTTCCGCATCTTCCAGACCTCATCCAAAGACTTCAAAATCTCGTCAAAGCCCATGCCTCCTGCCACATGAATGGAAGCCGCCACCGCGCCTTCCACCAGCGGACAGTCCGCCATGGCAGCCTTTTTGCCCTCCATCATCTCCAGCACCATCTCCGTAGTCATCACCGCACTGCCCAGATCCATCAGCACGATGACACCGTCATCGGAATAGACGCTCTCAATCGCGTTCTGTATCCGCTCAAAGCTGGTTCCGAAGCTTCCGTCCTCCAGCCCTCCGGCAGCGGCGATGGGAATGCCCTTCGCCATCACAGACGTAAACTCCACTACGCTGTTAGCCAGATTTTCACTGTGGGAAACGATTACCAGTCCTACCACGATATGCTCCTTTCACGCTCTCAGCCGCAGTTCTCTGTCCCGGTCTCCTGCTGTTCCCGTTCCCTGCATTCAGGACACAGGGCACAGGGCGTCCTTCACCACTTCCAGCATAAAGGAAAATGAGGTTGCACCGGGGTCCTGATGTCCCAGCCCCCGCTCGCCCACATAGCTTGCACGGCCCTTGGTTGCAATCAGGTCCTTCGTATGCTCCGCGCCCTTCCAGGATGCCTCGCATCCGGCTTCCAGAACAGCCCTTGCCTCTGCCCCTTCTACCGCTTTTTTCCGCATGGCATCCAGCGCAGGCACCATGGCATCCAGCATGGTTGCTTCCTCCACGTCAGCCTTTCCGCGCATCTTCACGGCCTCCACGGCCGCATCCATGCCGGTCAGGAACTCATCCGTACCAATCTCCATCTTTCCCGCCAGCGCCATGCCCATCTTCATAAAAGCGGACCCGTACAGCGGACCAGAAGCGCCGCCTACCGTAGATACCAGCGTCATGCCCACCGTCTTTAAGATGGTTCCCATGTCCTTTCCTTCCAGTGAGGGAAGCTTCTTTTCCACCTCCCCGAAGCCTCTGGCCAGATTGATTCCATGGTCGCTGTCTCCAATCGGCTGGTCCAGCTCGGTCAGATAATCCTTCTGCTCCTCGATTTTTTCCGCTATCTTATATAAGATGGAAAGCATCCTCTTACCATCTGCCATCCCGCATCTCTCCTTTTGTCTTTCTGATTCTGTCCGGCTTCCACCTTCCGCTTCCGCCTGCCGGCATTTCCCGGCCCCTGTCCCTATGTAACCTATTCCTTCCAGGCCGGAGCATCTGCCTTCGCTCCCAGAAGCGCCTTCATCTCCTCATCCAGCTTGAGCAGAGAGATGGAAAATCCCTGCATCTCGATGGAGGTCATGTATTCGCCCACCAGGGTCCGGTAAACCTTGATTCCCTTTTCTGCCAGCACATCTGCCACATGATTGTTGATGATAAACAGCTCCATCAGAGGGGTTGCACCGGAACCGTTAATCATAACGGCTACTTCACTTCCGGAATAATCGATATCCGCCAGAATCTTATCCAGCAGCAGGTCTGCCACCTCATCCGCCGGACGCATGGACTCCTTGTGGGTTCCGGGTTCGCCGTGAATGCCGATTCCGACCTCCATCTCGTCCTCATTTAACTCAAAGCCCGGTTTTCCGGCTGCCGGAACGGTACAGGGAGCGATGGCTGCGCCCATGGTGCGGACGTTGTCGATGACCTTCTGCGCCACCGCCCAAACCGCATCCAGGTCTGCTCCGGTCTCTGCCAGAGCGCCTGCAATCTTATGCACAAAGATGGTTCCCGCCACGCCTCTGCGGCCTACCGTATAAAGGCTTCCGTCTACCGCCACATCGTCATTGGTCACAACCTGCTTTACGGTGATGCCCTCCATCTCCGCCATCTCGGCTGCCATCTCAAAATTCATCACATCGCCGGTGTAATTCTTAATTACCATCAGCACGCCCTTGTCCGTGGCGATGGCCTTGATGCCCTCCAGAATCTGGTCCGGAGTCGGGGAGGTGAATACCGCTCCTGCTACTGCCGCATCCAGCATGCCTTCGCCTACAAAACCGCCGTGAGCCGGCTCATGGCCGCTTCCGCCGCCGCTGATGAGCGCAACCTTTCCCTCCTTCTTTGCGGCACGAACGACTACATTCCCGCAGTCCAGCTTTCTTAAATGGTTCGGATATGCCTTTACCATACCAAGAATCATCTGATTCTCCACCTGGTCCACTGCATTGATAAATTTCTTCATCCTGTAAGCCCCCTTCTTTTTGTGCTTCTCCTACTTCTCGTCTCCCAGACAATTCATGTCGTCTAACGCGCAGGTCTTGTCATCATCGCCGCCCAGACAGTTCATGTCATTTAAGCCGCAGCTGGTATCGTCCTCATCCTCCAGGCAGTTCATATCATTTAAACCGCAGGTCTTGTCATCGTCACTGATTCCATTTAAATTGCCCCATCCGGTTTCCTTCTTCTTTTCTTCCATATCGATTTCCTCTCTTCCTGCAGCCCTCCGGCCTCCGCGGGGCTGCACCCTATTCCACGTTTCCGGTGGCAATGATATCCACGCCCGTTCCGGCTGCATCCTTCACCACCACATCCCCGATGTGGACCGGAGCCTTCAGGGTGATGCCCTTAAGCGCCTTCACGCAGTCAAATATCTTGCCCTTCGGCACATCCGAGCGGGTCTTTACCGAAACAGTCACATCGCTTCCGCCCTCTACCATCACCGTGCTGGTCACGATTCGGGTGGGGTTGGTGACTTCCTTTCTGGCATAATCATCGCCCCGCTTACAGGTATTGCCTTCTACGCCGACTACTTCTCCTGCCTCCATCGTTACCGTTACCGGACAGCCCAGAGGACAGCCAATGCAGATTAATTCTCTTTTTTCCATTGCTTATGCCTCCTCAATCTTTACGGTTATGGTCTTTA
>JAUNPZ010000206.1 GCA_030536455.1 Lachnospiraceae bacterium
GATCAAGAATAGAAAAACGTATCAAAAGGAGGTTTGAACCATGAAAAAGAGAATTTTATTAACCGCAGCAGTACTTGCAATTATGAGCGCTGCGCCAGCTCTGGCCGCCGGATGGGGTCAGGACCAGACCGGCTGGTATTACGCAGAGGACAACGGCGCTTACGCTGCAAACGGCTGGAGAGAGATTGAGGGCCAGAAATACTATTTCGATGCAAATGGCTACATGGTAACGGGCTGGCAGTTCCTGAACGGCCAGTGGACCTATTTTGCGCCATCCGGAGCGCTGGGAAGAGGATGGATAACGGATAACGGCAGATGGTATTTCCTGAATGACGACGGCACGATGAAGACCGGCTGGATGGACCAGGGCCGTGACCGCTACTATCTCTACACCGCAGAGGACGCAAAGACCATAAGCGGTGCAGTAGAAGGCGCGATGGCATCCAACATTACCATAACCCTTCAGGGCGTTACCTATTACTTCGATGTAAGCGGAAAATATGACAACATCATGGCACCATTTGAAAACGGCGGAATCCGCTATCGTTACTGGGAAGGCGCGCTCCAGTGGGAGAACATCAACCAAAAGAACGACTGGATTCAGTACAGCACCAAGGAGGAGCTGGTATTTGATATCCAGGAACAGTTAATGGAACGCTATGACGGCAAGAGAAGCTACAGCGATGCATCCCAGTTCAAGGCAGATGCGGCAAAATACTTAACCATCCTGATGGATGAGGGGGATTTAGAGCTGTACATCGACCGGGTGCTGGAGGAGCAGTGGGGCTATAATACCGGATACAGCACGACCAGCAACTATACCGATGAAGAGATTGAGTATTACAATGACTTCGGATGGGATGAAGAATACTAAAAGATGACTGGTACAAACAGAGTCTGAAGGATAAGAATGGCGCAGCAGAGGGAAGCTACTTTGCTGCGCCATTTTCGCAGGTGCGCCAATATCTGAGAGAGCGGAGGACGAGAAAGCATGGCCAGGAAACCGGGGCCAAAAGAGCATGGTCAGGAAAGCATGGACGAGAAAGCGGGGATGCGGGAATAAAAAAAGCGTTCTGCTTTCACAGGAATTACTGTGAGCTGGAACGCTGTTATTGTTAGTCGGGAGCGGCAGTCGGTCGCGCGCTTTGTTGACCGCCGCCCCCATTTTTATGCAGCACTTCCGAAATGTTTCCGGTCGTGTATACCGCCATGATGCCGGCTTTAGCAGCCGCAGTCATGGATTATTTGAAAACCTTCGGCAGAACTTTTATGGTTATAGTATAGAGGAAAATTGTGGATAAAGTATGGAAAAATTATGAAAGAAAAATAAAATAGCTTACGAAATTCTTGCACTGCGGAGGAGGTAACGATACAATAAAAGAAAGGTGTGGAAGGAAAGCACATTATGGAGGACAACATGGAATTAAAGAAGAATGATACATTTACCGTTCGGATTGAGGATATCAGCGAGGATGGAGCCGGAATCGGAAAAACCGACGGCTATACCTGGTTTATTAAAGACACCGTCATCGGCGATGTGGTGGAGGCCGGCGTGATGAAGACCAAGAAAACCTACGGCTTTGCCAGACTGCTTCAGGTGCTGGAGCCGTCCGAGCACAGAATCGAGCCCCGGTGCCCGGCCGCCAGAGCCTGCGGCGGCTGCCAGCTTCAGTCCATGAAATACGAGGAGCAATTAAGATTTAAGGAGCGGAAGGTGTACAATAACCTGAGGCGGATTGGCGGATTGGAAAATCTGGCGCTTCCAGGGGAAGGCAGGATGGCAGAGGAAGCCGGGGCAGCCGGACCGACCGGACCGGGCGGGAATGTGGAGGAAGCCGGGGCAGCAGGACCGGGCAGGAACGTGGAGGAAAACGAGGCATTTGAATCGGGCAGAAAACTGGAAGAGGTCGGGGAAACCAGTCGCCTGGAGATGGAGCCGATTATCGGGATGGAAAATCCATGGCGATACCGCAATAAAGCGCAGTTCCCTTTTGGGCGGGGCAAAGACGGACGGATTATCTACGGATTCTATGCAGGCCGCACCCACGCTATTATTGAGGCAGAAGACTGCTATCTGGGAATTGAAGAGAATCGGGAAATCCTGATGCGGATTCGGGACTATATGGAGGAGTATCATGTCGCGCCCTATGAGGAAGCCAGCCATACCGGCCTGGTCCGTCATGCATTAATCCGGAAGGGCTTCCGAACCGGCGAGCTGATGGTCTGCCTGGTGATTAACGGGAAAAAACTGCCTCACAGCGAGAAGCTGGTGGAGCGGTTAAAGCAGGTAGCGGGCATGACCACCATCTCTTACAATGTAAATGTGGAAAAAACAAATGTAATCTTAGGCCGGGAAGTCGTAAACTTGTTCGGACCGGGTTACATCACCGACTATATCGGAAATGTGCAGTACCGCATTTCCCCACAGTCCTTCTACCAGGTGAACCCGGCCCAGACGGAGAAGCTTTACGGGACGGCCCTGGAGTATGCCGGGCTGACCGGGGAGGAGACCGTCTGGGATTTGTACTGCGGAATCGGAACCATCTCCCTGTTCCTGGCCCAGAAGGCAAAGAAGGTATATGGAGTGGAGATTATTCCGGCGGCCATCGAGGACGCGAAGCAGAACGCGGAGCTGAACGGGTTTAAAAATGTGGAATTCTTTGTGGGAAAGGCAGAGGAGGTTCTGCCGGAGCAGTACCACCGGAACCGGGTGTATGCTGATGTAATCGTGGTGGACCCGCCGAGAAAGGGCTGCGATAAAGTCTGCCTGGACACCATTGTGGAAATGGCACCGAAAAAAGTGGTTTATGTAAGCTGCGATTCCTCGACACTGGCGCGAGATGTGAAGTACCTGGGGGAGAATGGGTATGAAGTGAAGCGAGTGCGGGTTGTGGACCAGTTTGGGTGGGGGGTGCATGTGGAGAC
>JAUNPZ010000054.1 GCA_030536455.1 Lachnospiraceae bacterium
ATGCGACTGATGCGACTAATCTAAATAAAGAAGAAAATGCAATTTTGTCGGTTTTGAAAGTTTATCCGACTATTACACAAAAAGAATTACATGAAAAGACAGGTATTTCATTGGGAACGATAAAAAGACTGCTTCCCAAATTGCAAGGAAAAGGAGTTTTGGAGAGAACAGGCAATCGTCGTTCTGGTAAATGGATTGTGATAGAATAGAGAAATGGTCTGGGCATTAGATGGATACGGTAAGTTTTACTCTGATGCTGCAATTTCAGAATATTCAGAAGAATAAATGTGATGTGGAGGAAGAAACATGAGTAAAAGATTAGTAGCGTATTTCAGCGCCAGCGGCGTGACAGCAAAAGTAGCAGAGAGACTGGCAAATGCAATCGGTGCAGATTTGTATGAGATCAAACCGGAGGAAGCATACACAACTGCCGATTTGGACTGGACGAATAAGAACAGCCGAAGCTCCCGTGAAATGAACGACAAAACATTCCGTCCTGCGGTTGCCGATAAGGTAGCTGACATGGGGCAGTATGATATGGTTTACGTTGGATTCCCGATCTGGTGGTACGTTGCACCGACAATTATCAATACCTTTTTAGAGGGGTATGATTTCACTGGGAAAACGGTGATTCCGTTTGCTACTTCCGGCAGCAGTGGCATGGGTAAAACCAATGCAGAGCTTAAAGCCTCTTGTCCAGGGGCGAAACTTGTTGAGGGAAAACGATTCTCCGCAGGTGTAAGCGAGACGGAGCTGGCGACATGGGCGGTTCAGTTCTAAAGAGCTGTGCGTAGAAAGCAGATTAGATGTGCAGGAAATCGCCGATAACCGCCGATGAATTACCGGGTATAGAGTCAGAAAGAACCGTATTTGGCTATGAAAATAACACGAAAAAGCAGACCAGCTATAAATGCCATGGTCTGCTTTCACTCATTATTCAAAATCAATCCCGGTATCGTAAGCGCCCAAGCCTTCTTTTAAGAAGTTCGCTTCATCTTCTTCTAAGGAGTTTCCGCTCAGAACCTCCATTTCCTGAAATCCTTTCATCATGGCAATCTTTGTATGCAAAATAGCGTGTCCCAGCTCATGTGCAGCCACACTTGCGTGCAGACATTATAATGATTTCTAAAATTGACATTATCATATTAAAAGTATATAATAGTAAACACAATAAAATGTATGAGGTGGATAAATATGAAAAAGGCTGCATATAATATATTACCGTCAACCGAAGAAATACTAAAAACTATGGGTGAACAGATCAAACTTGCTAGACTCCGAAGAAATCTGCCTGCGGAATTGGTTGCAGAGAGAGCTGGAATCAGTCGTGCATCACTGTGGAAGGTAGAGTCAGGTAATCCGGCGTGTGCGATGGGGATTTATGCGGCTGTGCTTCACGCATTGAATAATATGGATAAGGATCTTCTTCTGATCGCGAAGGATGATGAGATGGGAAGAAAACTGCAGGACCTCAATTTGATTACTAAAAAACGTGCTTCCAGGAGGAACGGATAATGGCAATGAATCAAAAAATCATTTATGTCTATGACGACTTCAGCTTTGACAGCCCGGCGCTTTTAGGGAAACTATATGCTGGCAGCATGAGAGGCGGAGAGTCTTTTTCGTTTGAATATGATGTGAATTGGTTAAAGAACACGATGCTGTCTGTTGATATTGATCCTGAACTGCCGAACTTTCCAGGACGCCAATATCCGAGTGGGAAAAACATTTTCGGATTATTTGCAGATGCATCTCCTGACAGATGGGGGCGTGTTCTGATGAATAAGAGAGAACGAATACTTGCAGAGAAAGAAAAAAGAAAGCCAAGAAAACTTTATGACAGTGACTATCTGCTTGGCGTATATGATGAGACTCGCATGGGAGGGATTCGTCTTAAGGAAGATCCTGACGGACCGTTTCTGTCGGATGATAAAGAAACAGCGGCCCCTCCCTGGGAAACACTACGATCTCTTGAAGAAGCGTCGAGAAACTTTGAAAATGATGCAACGGGTCTGCCTGAAAAGTGGCTCAATCAACTGATTAAGCCGGGCTCATCTCTTGGAGGGGCGAGACCAAAAGCGACTGTAGTTGATACAGAGGGGAATCTTTGGATTGCAAAATTTCCGTCCAAAAACGACGAAAATGATACAGGTGCCTGGGAAAAGGTTGTTCATGACCTAGCTCGCAAGTGTGGTTTGAATGTTCCTGAATCGAAACTTGAAAAGTTTTCGAAACTCGGAAGTACATTTCTTGTGAAGAGATTTGATCGCCAAGGGGGAAAAAGGATTCATTTTGCATCTGCTATGACGCTGCTTGGAAAGACGGATGGTGCATCGGCACAGGATGGAACAAGTTATCTTGATCTGGCTGCATATTTAAAAGCGAATGGTTCAAATCCAAAGGCAGACCTGATTGAACTGTGGAAACGTATTCTATTCAATATGGCAATTACGAATACAGATGATCATCTGCGAAATCATGCTTTTATACTTACTAAAAACGGATGGCGTCTATCTCCGCTTTATGATGTAAATCCTGTTCCGTATGGTGATGAATTAGCGCTCAATGTGGATGAATATGACAATCAGATTTCACTGAATCTGGCACTAGGCGTTGCACCGCGTTTTGGACTATCCAATAAAGAAGCAGAGCTATATGCAAATGAAATGTTGGAGACGGTAAAAGAAAATTGGGAAAAAATGGCAACTGCATATGGACTGTCCAGAGGAAATATTGAAAATATGCGTCCGGCTTTCAGTTTGTGTTATGAAAGTTAATGGTCGCCATCTTGGCTACCATTAATTTTCCAAAATTCTTCATGCACATTGTTGCATCAAGGTGTTAAACATGGAAGGGTATGGTTTTCTCCGTCTGCGGCACTGACCAGTAAGAAATGTGAAGGAGGGCATTTATGGCAAGGTGGAGTGGAATAAGATATAAATTGGAAAAGGAATATTTAGCTGAGAGTTTACAAGGTCATATTCAGTATTTTGCTGCTTCATATAGTAAAAGTCCTGACCATGAGGGAAGAGCCGCAATTCTTTATGATGGAAAGGAAATTGTAAGTGGGTGTTATTGGAATAACTGGATGAAAGCAGAACAGTTCCCGAAAGATGAAACTTATGAATGCAGAATAAAGCTGGAAATGGCATATATGGATGACACTGCTTTGCAGTTAGGGGTTTTTGACCAACGAAGTTTTTATCAGGCTTTTGCGGAATTTGATAATCAAAGCATTGATGATAGCCTTAAAAGCAGCAATCTGATAGTAAGAATATTTGCTTTGCTCGATAGACGAGTTGGAAAAAGAAGATTAAAAGCAATGCAGGAAAATATTTCAAATGAACCAGTTACATTTCAGAAATTTTATTCTATTCGGATGAAGGAAGAAGGGCTGCTGTAATGGTCCTGGGTTTCCGGCAGACGTTCTCTGTATTACAGCAGGGAGGCCTTTTTGTTTAGCGGCTCTATGGGGACTGCGAAAGCCCCACTTCACTCCTCCCAAAGAAATCTCCTCAAATCCACATATCCGGAATTCTTAAACTCCACGCCTTCCTCCTCCAGCAGAAACCGCTGCTCCGGCCAGCCGGGGGCTGTCCGTCCGGCGTGATTCACGACCCGGTGGCAGGGATAGTCTCCGTAAAGCTGGGACATGGCAAGTACCTTGCCGACCAGACGCGCGTTCTTATCTCTGCCGATCAGGCGGGCAATCTGTCCGTAGGTGGCCACCCTCCCTTCGGGAATCTCCTCCACCACAGACAGGATTTCATAAATGAGAGCTTCTTCTAATCTCTTTTTCGTCATGGCGCCGTACTGCGCTTCGGAACAAAAAATTCTTCTTTGTATGCGCCCTCCAGCTTCAGCAGATAAATCTTTTTGTCAATTCCGCCGGCATATCCGGTCAGGCTGCCGCTGGCTCCGATGACCCGATGGCAGGGGATGAGAAGAGACAGGTCATTGTGCCCCACGGCGCTCCCGACCGCCTGGGCGGACATGTGGGGCAGTCCCCGTTTTTGCGCGATTTTCTCAGCAATTTCGCCGTAGGTGGTTGTTTCTCCGTATGGAATCGTGCGGAGAATCTCCCAGACCTCTTTTTGAAATGGGGTGCCGAGAAGGTGCAGGGGCGGCATAAAATCCGGTTCCCGGCCGGAAAAATAAATGTCAAGCCAGCGTCTGGCTTCGGAAAAAACCGGAAGTTCTTTGCTTTCGTATTCTTCCGCATCGTGTTTTTTCGTATCGTATTCTTCCGTATCGTATTTTTTATTATCATAAGCTTGATCCAGGTTCCGGGCGTAATATTTCTGGCCCTTGAACCAGAGTCCGATCAGGCCGGTCTCATCGGCTGCAAGTAAGATTTCTCCTATGGGAGAGGAGCAGGTGGTTGTATATTGCATGTTAATACCTCGAAATGGGATTGGAGCCGGCCGGAGCGTGGCTGCCCGGCCGGGCGGATTTTGGTCTGTACCCGTTCATTTTACCACAAACCGTCATTGCTGTATACTTTTACAGTATTCTCTGGGGCTGCAGCCCACATGCTTGCGGAACAGCCGTGAGAAATATGCAAAATCCTGAAAGCCCACCGCCACTGCCACATCGGACACCGACATGCTGGTGGTGTTAAAGTACCGGATGGCTTCCTTGATCCGGGTCTGGTGGATGAAGGTGGTGATGCTTGTGCCCACCTCCTGGCTGAAGCTGCCCGACAGGGAGGCGGCATTTTTATGGAACTGCTCGGCTAAGGAGGAAAGGGTCAGGTTTTCATTCAGGTGAAGGTAGATATAATTCAGTACATTGCGGGTCAGCTTGGAGTAATCGGAGAAGGAATAGTTTTTTATCAGAAGGCAGTACTTGTGGCAGATATCGCTCGGCATACGGAGGAGGGCTTCGATGCTGTTGGTGTGGCTGATGCGGTCCGTCAGATAAGCGCTCTGGTTCAGCACATGGCTGGGGTGGACGCTGGTTTCGAAAAGCGCCATGCAGCAGTAATTGTTCAGAGCAGCTATCTTCCGGCGGATTTCAAATATTCCCTTCTCCGGCGCAAGGTTCATCTCACGAAGAAATGCTTTTAAGGCGGTCTGAGCCTGATTCAGCTCGCCTTTTTTTAGTGTGGTGAGAAAGGACAGCAGGGCCGCCTGGTAATTCTCCGACTGTTCCGCGGAATATTTGGATAACATATCCGTGTTGATGTCGATCAGGTGGGTTTCCTGGGAAAATTCCACCTGGATGGGGGGCGTTCCCTGGAAATCACTATAATAGGAAGAAATGATGGCTTTCGTGATGCTGATGATGGCAGGGAGGGATACCTGGGGCAGGGTTTCAAAAAAATGCTTCAGCGTGGAGCTTCCGGAGGGAGGAACGTTTGCTTTCCGGATAATCTGGGAAAACTGTTCGGAGGTAACCTTCTCGGTCCGGAACGGGCCGATGGAGATAAAATCCGGATATTCGGAGAAGGTCAGGTAGGCAATCAGGTTGTAAAAGCCCAGATTGCTCTTGATCACCAGAAACCGCTGGGCAGGGTTGGGCGTCATAGTGAAAGGGATATTGGTATGGTTCAGATAATCCGGCCACATGATATTGCGGATGTTGTGGTCGATTTTCGTCAAATCCTCATAGGGAGGAGTGAAGAGGGAGACTTCCGTCTGAAAAGCTTCCATTAATACGTTCTGAAGAAGACGAAAGCAGGCCTCAGGGCGGGTATCTGGAATTGGTCTGTTTAACATAAAATCATCCTTTCCGGTGTGGTTGGAAAAAAACACTGTATGAAAAAATTTTTCGAAAAAATGAATTCATATAAAAATTGTACAACTATTTCGAAAATCATTCAAGTATCACTTGTTTTTTTCTGTTATGATTGAGCTAACAAAGTTGCTGTGACGGGGGGATGTAATCAGACAAGGTTGCTGTGACGGAGTGAACGATAACAAAGTGAACACGAAGAAAAAGAGGTTGACAAGTCGAAGAAGGAGGAATCGTATGAGCTTCAAATTAAAATGGAATGATTCGTGGCTGTTTACAAAGAAGGGGGAACTGGTGGAGGAAAACCGCCGCGTGCTGGATGCAGAGGGCTGTGAGCAGGTAACTCTGCCACATACCTGGAACGGAAAAGACGGACAGGACGGCGGAAATGATTATTACCGCGGAACCTGCTGGTACGCAAAGAAGCTTCAGAAGGCGGAGTGTGGGGACGCCGAGCTGGTTTATCTGGAGTTTGAGGGCGCAAATTCTTCTGCAGATGTATATGTAAATGGAAAGCTGGCTGCTCATCATGACGGCGGTTATTCCACCTTCCGTGTGAATGTGACGGAGCTTCTGGAAGAGGAGAACGACATCCTGGTAGCGGTGGATAATGGCGTGAACGACCGGGTATATCCGCAGATGGCAGACTTTACCTTCTACGGCGGTCTGTACCGGGATGTGAATCTTCTGGGCGTATCGAAGGCTCATTTTGACCTGGATTATTACGGCGGCCCCGGCGTTGAAGTGACTCCGATTGTGAAGGGCGCAGATGCAGAAGTGAATGTGGTTTCCTATTTTACCGGCCTTGGCGGTAATGAGACGGTAAAATATGTGATCAAGGACGGCGATACCGTGATTGCCGAGGCGCAGGCTCCGGCGGCAGAGGGCAAGGCTGATTTCGTGATTGCAGACGCGCATCTGTGGAATGGCCGGAAGGACCCGTTCTTATATACCTTAGAGGCTGTGCTTCTTGACGGAGAGAAGGAGCTGGATGCCAGAACCGTCCGCTTTGGATGCCGCTTCTTTGAGATTGACCCGGAGAGAGGTTTTATCTTAAACGGAAAGGATTATCCGCTCCGCGGTGTTTCCAGACATCAGGACCGTCCGGACATCGGCAATGCCCTGCTTCCGGAGCATCACAAGGAGGACCTGGAGCTGATTTACGAGGTAGGCGCAACGACGATTCGTCTGGCTCATTATCAGCATAACCAGTATCTCTATGACCTGTGCGATGAGATGGGCTTCGTGCTGTGGGCAGAGATTCCTTACATCTCCAAGCATATGCCGAACGGCCGGGAGAACACCATTTCCCAGATGAAGGAGCTGATCATCCAGAACTACAATCATCCGTCTATCTTCGTATGGGGACTTTCCAATGAAATCACCATGAACGGCGCGGATGACCCGGACCTGATTGAGAATCACCGGATTTTAAATGACCTGTGCCACGAGATGGATAAGACCAGAAAGACCACCATGGCGATTGTTTCCATGTGTCCGATGGACAGCGAGTACGTTCAGATTCCGGATACGGTTTCCTGGAACCATTACTTCGGCTGGTACGGCGGAGACACCTCCATGAACGGACCGTGGATGGATAAGTTCCATGCGGCTTACCCGAATCTTCCGGTGGGCATGAGCGAGTACGGCTGCGAGGCGCTGAACTGGCACAATTCGAATCCGGAGCAGGGCGATTATTCCGAGGAATATCAGGCTTATTACCACGAGGAGCTGATTAAGCAGTTATTTACCAGACCTTATGTGTGGGCAACCCATGTATGGAATATGTTCGACTTCGCAGCAGATGCCCGTGCAGAAGGCGGCGAGGACGGCATGAACCACAAGGGCCTGATGACATTTGACCGCAAGTACCGGAAGGATTCCTTCTACGCATACAAGGCATGGCTGTCGGACGAGCCTTTCGTGCATATCTGCGGAAAGCGCTATGTGGACCGTGTGGAGGAGGTTACCAAGGTAACGGTATACTCCAATCAGCCGGAGGTGGAGCTGTTTGCAAATGGCGTAAGCCTTGGAAAGCAGACCAGCGATGTGCATTTCTTCTATTTTGAGGTGCCGAATGCAGGCACGACCGAGCTGACGGCAAAAGCAGGAGACTGTGAAGATTCCAGCCGGATCGTGAAGGTGGCGGAATTTAACAATGATTACCGGATGAAGGAAACCGGTGATGTGCTGAACTGGTTTGAGATTACGGCGCCGGAGGGTTATTTCTCCATCAATGACAAGATGGGCGACCTTATGGCAAATCCGCAGGGACTTAAGACGGTGATGGGGCTGTTAAAGTCGATTGGCGGCGGAGAGAAGAAGGAAGGCGGTCAGGAAGGCATGATGAATCAGGAGGCGATGATGCAGTTCATGGCCGGATTCACCGTAAAGCGTCTGCTTTCCATGATGGGAACAATGGGCGGCGAGGGAATGGGCAAACAGAAGATGCTGGAACTGAATGAAGCCCTGAACCAGATTGCAAAATAAAGAGAAAAAGTGGGGGAAATACGTTATGCCAAATTCAAAGTATGACAGAGGAAATGGAATTCATGGTGTTCCGACCTGGAGACTTGCAGGCTTTGCCATGAATAACCTTGCAACCAATCTGTATCTGTTTCTGATGAACATGGTTGCTTATTACCTGACCGGATTCGTAGGAGTTGCGGTTGTAACCGCATCCAGCTTTGCGATGATGATGCGTGTCTGGGACGGTGTGACCGACCCGTTTATCGGCTATGCGGTGGATAAGACCAACGGAAAGTTCGGTAAGAACCGGCCGTTTATGATTGCAGGTAATCTGATTCTGCTTGTAACCAGCTTTATCCTGTTCCATGTGACGCACAGGCTGCCGGAGAATACCACGCTGCGTTTCGGATTCTTTATCGTGGTGGCGGCCATTTACTATGTGGGTTATACCTTCCAGTGCGTGGTTACCAAATCCGCGCAGACCTGTGTAACCAATGACCCGAAGCAGAGACCGATTTTCACCGTGTTTGATGCCAGCTACAATGTAATTCTGTTCATCGGTTTCCAGATGTACACCGCAAAGCTGGTTGCAAAGTACGGAACCTTCTATGATGCAGGCCTGTTCCATGAGATGTGGCTGACCGTTGCATGCCTCAGTGCGATTCTGACACTGATTGCGGTAATCAGTATTGCGCCGAAGGACCGGAGCGAATATTTCGGTACCGGAAAGGCAGTTCGGGTAGGACTGAAGGACTACTGGGATACCTTAAAACACAATCGTGCCATCCAGATGCTGGTGGTATCCGCTTCTACCGATAAGCTGGCCGGTCAGGCAAAGACGGGAGCGGTTGTAACCGTTATGTTCGGAATCGTGGCAGCCAACTACTCCTTAAGCGCTTCCTTACAGGGTATGACGGCAATCCCGACCCTGGTTCTGTCGATTGTATGCATCGGCGTGCTGGCGACCAAGCTGGGTCAGAGAAAGGCAATGCTGATCGGTTCCTGGGGAAGTATCATCGCGACCGCGCTTTTAATTCTTCTCTGGACCTTCGGAGATGCAACCAGCATGAGCAATGCAGACGGAAGCTTAAGATTCGGCTTCTTTACCATCGCATATCTGGTTCTGTCGATTTTAAACGGCGGTCTTCAGGGAATCGCCAGCAACATCGTAATTCCGATGACGGCAGACTGTGCGGACTATGAGGTATACCGAAGCGGCAAGTACGTTCCGGGTATGATGGGAACCCTGTTCTCCTTCGTGGATAAGGTGATTTCCTCCCTGGCGCCGATGATTGCCGGACTGATGTTTGCAGCAATCGGCTACAAGGAGCTGCTCCCGAATATCGGCGACCCGCTGACTCCGCAGTTAAAATTTGTTGGTATTTTCCTGATGTACGGTATCGTAATCATCGGTCTGTTATGTAATGTGGTTGCGTTAAAGTTCTATCCGCTGACCAAGGAAAAGATGGCAGAGATTCAGGAGGAAATTGCGGCAATCAAGGCAAAGGCAGAAGCTTAAAAAAACGGCCTCCGGCGGACGAAGATAACGCCGGAGGCATTTTGCATATTTGAGAATTTTGAAGAAAGGGGCGGGGCGGCCATGGGAAAGAGAAAGAAGAATGAGGTAAGCCTGGAGGAGATGGTGGCTCTGGAGGAGGAGCTTCATCAGCTGAAGGAGCAGTACGGAATCGAGGAGAAGGAAGGGCGGGTGAGCCGGGGCATATCCCGCTGGCTGAATAAGCGGGAGGCCAGAGTCCGGGCGAAGGTGCCGAAAAAGAAGTATCTTTTGACCGCCCTGTTTACCGGATGGATGGGCGGACATCATTTTCTCACGAAGCGGTATCCGCTGGCCTTTGTGTATCTGGCGCTGTTCTGGAGCGGCTTTCCGATGGCGATGACGATCATCGACCTGCTGGAAGCGATTCCGAAGCAGGCCGATGAGAATGGGATGATTGAGATTTAAATATATTTTATTTATGCATGTTTTTCCAGCCAGTCCGCGGCCACCTTCGCATAGATGGCGGCTCCGGTCTGCAGCACGTCTTCGTTAAAGAGGATGGCCGGATTGTGCTGGCCCCGCCATTTGCTCTGGTCGGGAACACCGGCGCCCAGGGCATAGTAGGCACCCGGCACCCGGTCGGTAAATTCCGCAAAATCCTCAGAGCCCATGCCCTGCATCTGCTTCATAATCTGCATCTGCGGAATCAGCGCACGGATGGAAGCCTCCGCGGAGGCGGTCACCTCATCATCGGTGATTACGCTTGGGCAGGAGCTTAATTCTTCGATTTCAAGCTGGCAGCGGTAGGCGGCCGCGACGGCGGAGGCAATCTCGGAGATTCGCTTCATCAGGTATTCCCGCACTTCTTTGGAAAGGGTGCGGAGGGTTCCCTGAAGGACGGCCCGCTCCGGAATCACGTTTGCCACATCGCCGGCCGAGAACTGTCCGATGGTTAAAACGGCGGCCTCGGTGGCCGGAACCTCTCTGGCAATCAGGGACTGTAAGGCCAGATAAATCTGAACGGCTGCGTTGATCGGGTCGATGGCAGCTTCCGGCATGGAGCCGTGTCCGCCTCGCCCGGTGACGGTCATCTTAAATCCGTAAACGGAAGCCATTACCTTTTTTCCGGTCATCATCAGTCCCACCGGAGCCATGCCGATGACATGGGCGGCAAAGGCGGCGTCTACATGGGGATTTTCCAGGACGCCGGCATCGATGGCGGCCTTGGAGCCCTTGAATATCTCCTCGCCGGACTGGAACAGCAGCTTTACCGTTCCCTTTAATTCGGATTCATGGGCCTTTAACAGCTTTGCGGCTCCTAGCAGGATGGTTCCGTGCATGTCGTGGCCGCAGCCGTGCATACAGCCATTTACGGATTTAAACGGAACCTCCGCTTCTTCCGCAACCGGAAGGCCGTCCACATCGCTGCGGAGCAGAAAGCAGCGGGGGCCGGAGCCGATCACGGCCTGGATGCAGGAGATGTCCGGGTAAACCTGGTAGGAAATCCCCATCTCATCCAGCTTTTGCGTAAGAAAATCCATCGTCTTTGGAAGGGTAAGGCCGGTTTCGGGAATCTGGTGAAGCGCCCTTCTCCAGGCAGTCAGTTCCTCCTGCAGGGCAGCTGCTTCTTTCATAAAATCAATCTTTGTATCCATAATAGATCCTCCATTTCATGTCTGATGTTCTGAAAAAATCCACTGTGTTTGTTCATAATAGAAAGAATACCACCGGGCAGAGGCCTTGACAAGGTATATTTGACGAAAAATCTTCTTGACAAAGGACGAAAGTCTATGTTAGGATTAAAATATCACAAAATTTTTTAGAGCAACTAAAATATTTTGGTAAAAATTACAAAGTTAAGAACGTTCATGGAGGAGTTGCAGCATGAGTTTTTCACGCTATGTCAGGAAGCGATGTATGCCACAATTTCATAGATTTTTTGAGAGCAGTCCAGTTTGGGCTGCTCTTTCTTTGACTTTGTATAATTTTTCACAAATCAGGAGGAGGTAAACGTTATGAAAGAGGAAACAAAATCCACATGCTGCTGCGGATGTGAGAACAGTCAGGAGGGACTTCTGAAGCTGATCGGAGAACGGGCCGGGGAATATCGGGGCAAAGAAGGCAGTCTGATTCAGGTGCTGCACATGGCTCAGAGCCTTTACGGCTATCTGCCGTTAGAGGTACAGCAGGTAGTGGCAGAGGCGCTTGATGTGCCGTTATCGGAGGTGTCCGGGGTTGTCACCTTCTATTCCTTCTTTTCTACCCAGCCGAGAGGAAAGCATACCATCCGGGTATGTCTGGGAACGGCCTGCTATGTGCGGGGAGGAAAGAAGATTGTGGAGCGGCTGAAGGAGCTTCTGGATGTGGAAATCGGGGATACCACGAAGGACAGAAGATTTACCTTTGAGGTTGCCAGATGCATCGGCGCCTGTGGACTGGCTCCGGCCATGTCCATCGATGACCAGGTATTTAAACAGGTAAATCCGGACAAGCTGGAGGAAATTCTGGAACGTTATTATGAGGAGGAGGTATAGGGGCATGGATTTATTAAAGAGAAAAGAGGCATATGAAAACAGGCAGAAGCAGTATAAGCGTCAGGTTCTGGTCTGCGGCGGAGCCGGCTGTATCTCTTCCCACTGTAAGGAAGTGCAGGATGCGCTGAAGGCTGCGATTGGGGAATGTGGACTGGAAAATCAGGTTCAGGTACTGGTAACGGGATGTATGGGAACCTGTGCGGCCGGACCGGTGCTTCTCGTGGAGCCGGACGGGGTATTTTACACCTCCATGAACCCGGATAAGGTGCGGGATATGGTGGAGCGTCATTTGGTGCAGGAGGAGGTTTGTACGGAATATACCTTTTACGATAATGAGAAGAAGGAATATATCCCGAAGCTGGACGAGATCAGCTTCTTCAAGGAGCAGGTCCGGATTGCGCTGCGAAATTGCGGGCGGATGGAATATGCTTCTCTGGATGCGTATATTGCGCGGGATGGATATGCGGCAGCGCAGAAGGCGCTTACGACGATGACTCCGGAGGCAGTTGTGGCGTGCATCAAGGATTCCGGGCTTCGGGGACGGGGCGGAGCCGGCTTCCCAACCGGAATCAAATGGGAGGCAGGCTTAAAGGCGGTTTCGGAGAATGGGAAAAAATACATTGTCTGCAATGCGGATGAAGGCGACCCAGGTGCATTTATGGACCGAAGCCTGCTGGAGGGCGACCCTCACAGTATCATCGAGGGAATGCTGTTAGGCGGCTTTGCAATGGGAGCAGAAAAGGGCTTTATCTACGTTCGTGCAGAGTATCCGCTGGCGGTAGAACGTCTGTCGAATGCGATTCAGCAGGCAAGAGAGGCCGGTATCCTGGGCAGCCGGGCCATGGGCAGCGGCTTTGCCTTTGATCTGGAAATCCGTATGGGCGCAGGCGCATTCGTATGTGGAGAAGAAACCTCCCTGCTGGCATCCATCGAAGGAAAACGAGGGGAGCCGAGGCAGAAGCCGCCGTTCCCGTTTGAAAAGGGCCTGTTTGATGAACCGACCATTATCAACAACGTGGAAACCCTGGCGAATATTGCTCCGATCGTGTTAAACGGAGCCAAGTGGTACCGGCAGTTCGGAACGGAAAAAAGCGCGGGAACGAAGGTGTTTGCTCTGGCAGGAGATATTGAAAATGCAGGCATCATCGAGGTTCCTATGGGAATCCGTCTGGGTGATATTATCTATAAAATCGGCGGAGGAATCACCGGCGGCAAGAAGTTTAAGGCAATTCAGTCCGGCGGTCCTTCCGGCGGCTGTCTGACCAGGGGCCACTTAAACACCCGCGTGGATTATGGATCCCTGGCCCAGTTAGGCGCGATTATGGGCTCCGGCGGCCTGGTGGTTATGAATGAGGACACCTGTATGGTGGATACGGCCCGGTATTTCATGGACTTTATCCAGGATGAATCCTGCGGAAAATGTCTGCCATGCCGGAACGGCACCAAGCGTATGCTGGAAATCCTGGAGCGGATTACCCAGGGAAAGGGAAAAGAAGGAGATTTGGAGCTTCTGGAGGAGCTGGCGGAAACCATCAAGCAGACGGCGATGTGCGGTCTTGGACAGACCTCCCCGAATCCGGTGCTTTCCACTTTAAAATATTTCCGCAGCGAGTATGAGGAGCATATCTATGCGAAGCATTGCGCTGCCGGCGTCTGTGCCGAGATGCAGACCGCCCCATGCCGGAATGCATGTCCGGCCAATGTTCATGTGCCGGGTTACATGACGCTTCTGGCAGAGGGAAGAATCGAAGAGGCATACCAGCTGATCCGTCAGGAAAATCCGTTCCCATCTGTGTGCGGTCGTGTCTGCACCCATCCGTGTGAGGACCACTGCCGGAGAGCACAGGTGGATGAGCCGGTGGCAATCTGCTCCCTGAAGCGGTTTATCGGAGATTATGCGCTGCGGGATGATTACCATGTTCCGATGGTGGAGGCACAGCCGTCTACCGGAAAACGGGTTGCAGTAATCGGCGCCGGTCCGTCCGGACTTTCCTGCGCTTATTATCTGGCAAATCTTGGGCATGAGGTTCATGTTTACGAGTCCGAGTCGGTAGCCGGAGGCGTATTGTACTGGGGCATTCCGGAATACCGTCTGCCGAAGGAGGTTCTGGCGAAGGAGATTCGGGCCATCGAGAAGAGCGGCGTGCAGATTCATCTGAACACCCGTGTAGGAGAGCAGATTTCCTTTGAGGAGCTGAAGAATCAGTCGGATGCAGTTTACCTGGCAACCGGAACGCAGGCCTCCCGTATGTTGGATGTACCAGGCGAGGAGCTTGCCGGTGTGGAAAGCGGCCTGGAATTCTTAAAGCGTGTCGGTCTGGAACGTGACCGCAGCGTGGAAAGACAGTTAGTGGTGGTAGGCGGAGGAAGCACGGCGATTGATGTGGCCCGTACCGCAGTCCGCCTGGGAGCCGAAGAGGTAACGGTAGTTTACCGGAGAACCGAGCAGGAGATGCCGGCCGGTGAGGAAGAGGTTACGGAGGCAAGGGAAGAGGGAGTACGCATCATTACACTGGCTTCCCCGGTTGAAATCCTCGGAGAGAACGGCCATGTAACCGGAATCCATCTGGTGAAGCGGGAACTGACCGATTACGGCACGGACGGACGCAGACGAAGCGCTCATATCGAGGGCTCGGACTTCCGGATTCCGTGTGAATGCATCATTAAGGCCATCAACCAGGATGTGGACCATCAGTTCTACCGGACTACGCAGGTAGGTGTGGACCAGAGGGGCCGTCTGTCTGTAGATAAATTTACCGGACGGACTACGCAGGAGGGCATTTTTGCCGGCGGCGATACCAATCCATGGGGAGCCAATGTGGTGATTCATGCAATCGCGGATGGAAAACGGGCAGCCGTAAATATCGACAAATATCTGGGCGGCCAGGGCGAGCTGAACAAGGGCCAGTGGATTACCATTCCGAAGGGACCGGATGCCGAGGTAACGGAACCTCATAAGCGGTTCCCGGTGAGAACCCTGCCGGTTGAGGAGCGAGTGGATAACTTTAAGGAAGTGGCATGTGGATACCATAAATTAGATGCGGTTGCAGAGTCATTAAGATGTCTGCATTGTGACAGAAGGTAAGAATTCGATGGAGAAGAAAGGGGAGGAAATGCCATGAACATAACAATGAATGGAAAACCGATGGAAGTCCGGGAGGGCCTGACCATCATGGAAGCGGCAAAGGAAGCGGGGATTAAAATTCCGAGCCTCTGCCAGTATAAAGACATCCACAAGTACGGCTCCTGCCGAATCTGCGTGGTAGAGGTAGAGGGAATGCGGAACCTCCAGGCGTCCTGCGTAACGAAGGTGCGCGAGGGAATGGTAATTCATACCAATTCCCCCAAGGTACGGTCTGCCAGAAAGGTGCTTTATGAGCTGATTCTGTCCAATCATCCCAAGGACTGCTTAAGCTGTCAGAGAAATCAGAGCTGTGAGCTGCAGGAGCTGGGCTATGAACTGGGCGTGACGGAATGCCGGATGGAGGGAGCCATGGCGAAGGCCCATCTGGATATTTCCCCATCCATCACCCGTGATACCAGCAAATGTATCCTCTGCCGCCGCTGTGTAACAGTCTGCAATCAGATTCAGCATGTGGGAGCCATCCAGGCGCAGAACCGCGGTTTCCACACTGTGATCAGTCCGGCTATGGGTCTGCCGCTGAATTCCACGGCCTGCGCTATGTGCGGACAGTGTACGGTTGTCTGTCCTACCGGCGCCCTTCAGGAGACGGATGGGCTGACTCCGGTATGGAGAGCGCTGGCTGACCCGGATAAGCGGGTTGTGGTTCAGGTGGCTCCGGCGGTCCGCGCTGCGCTGGGAGAGGAATTTGGCATGGAATGCGGCACACCGGTTACGGGGAAGATGGCATCCGCACTTCATGAGCTGGGCTTTGATGATGTATTTGACACCCTGTTTGCAGCGGATCTGACCATTATCGAGGAAGGAACCGAGCTCCTGGGACGTCTGAACCGGGTTCTGAAGGAGGGCGGTCAGGCGGCGCTTCCGATGATTACAAGCTGTTCGCCGGGCTGGATCAAGCATATCGAGCATCAGTTCCCGGAGGAGCTGGACCACCTTTCCACCTGTAAGAGTCCGCATACCATGATGGGAGCGGTTGTAAAGTCCTTCTATGCGCAGAAGCTGGAACGGGACTCGAAGGATTTGTTTGTGGTATCCGTAATGCCGTGTACGGCAAAGAAATACGAAATCCAGCGCCCGGAGATGCAGGTTGACGGAAATCCGGATGTGGACGCGGTTCTGACCACCAGGGAACTGGCGAGGATGATCAAGTCTGCCGGTATCGATTTTGCCGGACTGCCGGAGGGAGAATTTGACGCGCCGCTGGGCTTATCAACCGGAGCTGCCGATATCTTTGGTGTGACCGGCGGTGTGATGGAGGCGGCGCTTCGAACGGTGTATGAGCTGGTGACCGGAAGAGAACTGCCGTTTGAAGGGCTTCATGTAACTCCGATTGTGGGACAGGAGCAGATTAAGACGGCTTCCCTGACTCTGGAAAAGCTTCTGCCGGAATATGCCCACCTGGAAGGCGTGACGGTGAATGTAGCGGTAACCAGCGGTCTGGAGGGCGCTTCTATATTAATGAAGGAAGTGGCAGAGGGACGTTCTCCGTATCACTTTATTGAGGTTATGGGATGTCCGGGCGGCTGCATCAACGGCGGCGGACAGCCGAGAACCAACGTGGCGGATTACCGCGAAAAACGTGCCAGAGCCTTATATAGTGAGGATGAGCGCAAGACGCTGCGGAAATCCCATGAGAATCCGGATTTACAGAAGCTGTATCAGGAGTTCTTAGGGGAGGCAAACGGACACCTGGCACATAAGCTGCTGCATACGCATTATACGAAGCGTGGAAAATACAACGAAATAAAAGAATAAAAAGAATCGTTAAGAAAACGAACCGGAATCAATCCGGGACAGAAAAATTCCCACTTAAGCAGTGGGAATTTTTCTGTCCGGCATTTGTCCGGTATTTAAAATTTAGGGAAAAGCTTTGGCAGGATATACTGATAAAAGGTAATCAGGTTTCCGACCAGAATGGAGGACATCAAGGTTCCTTCCCGCACGCCGCGGAAGGTTCCGAACAGAGAGAAGGAGCAGATGACGGCCAGGACCATCAGCGCGGTGTCAAAAACCACCTTAACCCGGCCGAAGGAGTATCCGTGCAGTCCGGATAAGGCCCGGACGAAGGCATCCGCCGGTGTCATCAGGAATTCCGCCCGGATGCTCAGAACGATTCCGAAGGCCATGACGGCGCAGCCGGTTAAAAGCAGTACCAGGCTGAGCAGATAGTTATCCGGTTTGATGCTGCGGAACAGATACCGTAACAGGTCAAGAAACAGGCTGAATGCAATGGTGACCGGAATCTGAAGGAATTGAATCGGAGGAAACTTTTTCCTGAGAATCAAAAGCTGGCCGATCAGAAACAGCATATTAAAAAGAAAGGTGAAAACACCAAAGCTGAGGGGCAGCCCCAGACTGAGCACGAAAGGCAGGCTGGATATAGGGGAGGTGCCAAGGTACGCTTTGGTTAAGATACTGATGCCGAGGGCATTGAAAAGGGTGCCAACTCCAAATAAGAGATATTGGCGCAGTGTAATTGGTTTCATGGTGTAATTCCTCCTGGATTTTTGCTGATTGCAATGCGAAATTGTGGCTTATTAACAATATGATAACACGGATAGACAAAAAAAGAAACAGAAAATCACAAAAATATTTAGAATGTCTAAAAAATAGTTAGGTACAATATGCCAAGAATTTTTTCGATATTTGGAGAAAAAACATAATTTTTGCGGTAGACATCCGGAAAAGAAGATTTTATAATGATAAATAGTTTGATGTGACTAACATACAGCGGCAATATACAAAGGAGAACATTACATATGGGAGTAATTGGAACATTAGTGCTCACCACTACGCTGGCCGGTGTGGTCGGCACCGGTCTTGGCGGAGCGCTGGGAGCCTTGTTTAAAAAGGATTCAAACCGGACCGTCAGCCTTCTCTTAAGCTTCGCCGGCGGCGTTATGCTGAGCGTGGTGTGCTTTGATCTGATTCGGGAGGCCATCGAAACGAAGGTCAGTATCTCTACGATTATCTATGCGACTTTGTTCGGAGTCGCGGTTATCTTCGGGCTGAATTATCTGATTGACCGGAAGACGAATCCGGAGGTTCCGCATATTGATAAGAACCACCCGAAGACAGCAGATAACCTGGATGAGCTGATTCACAGCGACCATCTGGAGCAGCATTATAAGAATAAGGAGAACCGGTTCGGGCTTTTCGTAGCCGGAATCGTGATGGCCAGCGCCATCGCCCTGCATAATGTGCCGGAGGGCATGACCATCGGCGCCTCCTATGCAAGCAATGACGGCGTGATGGGAAGTGCGGCCTTAATCCTGGCGGTGTTAATCGGCCTTCATAACATTCCGGAGGGCATGGCGGTGTCGGTTCCGTTAATCAGCGGCGGCATGGGAAAGGGAAAGGCCGTGGTGATTACGGCGCTGAGCGGCGCGCCGACCATCATCGGAGCACTGCTCGGATACCTGCTAGGCGATATCGGAGCGCTGGGACTGGCGCTCAGCTTAAGCTTTGCAAGCGGCGCGATGCTTTATGTGGTGTTTGGAGAGATTATCCCGCAGGCCATATTGATGTACCGGAGCAAGATGCCTACATTCTCGGTGATTGTGGGAATGATGGTGGGGCTTTTGATTATTTATGTGTAGAAAAAGCTGGGAGAACCGACTTATGTCAGGTTCCCCAGCTTTTTGCTCATATAGCAGATATACGACGCATACAGATGCATCATATCATAATAATCCATCAGGT
>JAUNPZ010000055.1:0-3108 GCA_030536455.1 Lachnospiraceae bacterium
CCGCACCTACCGGATTCCCGCCATCAGCTCCTGCTCCGTCTCATCAAAGAGAAGGCGCTTATTGTATTCGTAATACCGTTCACAGTCATATTCCTGCAGGAACCGTCCGCAGTAGAAGCTGGTATTCAGCTCGGTGATGAAGATGACCATCTCCTGGCTGTCACCGAAGGCGGCTTCCATAAAGTCAAAGCCATGCTCCAGCATCTGAGACGCCTCATCGAAGTCCGCCTCGAACCGGTCGCTGTCTGCGCCGAACTGTTCCCGCAGGAAATTCCAATATGCTTCCCGGCCGGCATCTGCCGCTGCTGCCTGCCCGGATTCCCATTCCTGCAGCGATATGCGGTAAGTCTCCAGCCTCCGCAGTACCTTGCGGCAGACCAGATCCTCTTTTCTGCTGAGAAGCTCCTTCTTCTTTAAATCCTCCCGCTCCTTCTCCGTTTCGGAAATCATTTCATTCAGCTTTGCAGCAACTTCCATCCCGGATTCCAGCGTTCCATTTTCTGGCATTCCGACTCCCGATGTGACCTTTTCCCGGACTTCATCCGATGGTGTCCCGTCTCTCTGCGCCGCCTTTAAGATTCCCATCAGCCGCTCCATCACCGCCTCTTCCGTCAGAAGCTCCCGGAAGCGTCCGCTTAACCGGGACAGCAGAAGTCCCACAATGCTTAATTTCTCATCGAAGGGTGCCTTCGCCACCTTGTCGCACAGACTTTCCTTGATTACGCCTGCCAGAATCTGGTCCACCTGGTAATCATTCTCATACTTATAATAAAGCTCCAGATAATTGGCAAAATCCTTGGCAATCCCAGGGTGCTGGATGTACTGGACAATCACCTCCCGGTCTGTCTTCTTCCCCAGCTTCTCATAAATCTCAATCAGCCTGGATAAATCCTCCCAGCCTCGCGGCGTGGCAAACCGCTTTCCGTCCACCGTGGTTTCAATCTGGCAGAAGTTCTGCTTCTTCACATTCAGATAAGAGAGAATGGCCGGATGGATATTCTGCCGGTACGCATATTCCTTCCACACATCGAAATCCGGCTCCACCAGAATCTTCTTGATGCGGTCCAATGTCACCACATCGAAATCCCGCACCGACTTATTGTATTCCGGCGGATTTCCGGCCGCCACGATTACCCAGCCCTCCGGAATCTGATGATTTCCGAAGGATTTGCACTGCAGGAACTGAAGCATCGTGGGAGCCAGCGTCTCCGACACACAGTTAATCTCATCGATAAACAGGATTCCCTCCCGCAGCCCGGTGGCCTCAATCTTGTCATAAATCGAGGCCACAATCTCACTCATGGTATATTCCGTCACGGAATACTCCCGGCCGCCGTAGGATTTCTTTTCGATAAACGGCAGGCCCACCGCGCTCTGCCTGGTGTGGTGGGTGATGGTGTAGGCCACCAGCCCAATCCGGCATTCCATGGCGATCTGCTCCATAATCTGGGTTTTTCCCACTCCCGGCGGTCCGATCAGCAGCACCGGCCTCTGCCGGATGACGGGGATGGCATAGCTTCCAAACTCGTCTTTATATAAATACGCCTCTATGGTGTCCTTAATCTCTTCCTTCGCACGCTTGATATTCATAATCACAATGTCCTTCCTAAGTCTTCCTCCGTCAAAATCAGCTTCATGGCCCATCCCGGCACGGAGATATCGGAGTAATTCTCCTCCATAAACACGAATACCGTGTCAAACGGCGGCTTCTGCGCCGGGTAAATCCCCTTTCCATCGGTAAAATAAATCAGCCCCCGCAGGTGGGTGAATTTCTGCTCTGCCTGCAGGCCGCGGACGTATTCGAAGGCCGGCCGGAAGTCCGTTCCCCCATGGCCCGCTATGGTAAAATGCTCCATATACTCCTTCATATCTGCTTCCTTCTCAATCACCACATCGGACTGAATCTTCTCATCGCACTGGATGATGTGGATATTTACCTTTCGGAAATAGCTTTCCGAGGAGGACAGCACCGAATAGGTTTCCTCCAGGAACCGCCGCACCAGCTCCCCGGAGCAGGACATGGACGTATCGATGACGATGGCAAAGTCCTCCACCCGGTAAACCTCCTTCGTCTCCAGCGGCTCCACCAGCGGCATATTGCCGTAAAGCTCCAGCCCGTAGGTGTAGAAGACCGGGTCAAAGGAATCCGGGTCCACCTGGATTTCCTCCTTCAGAACGGCAAATTTCCTCAGAAAGCTCCGGTAATCATACCGTTCCCGGTTCTCCACCTGCACCTGCTCAAACAGGTCCCGGCTGTCCTCGGACTGGTCCTTGGAGCCGGTGGTCTCCATCTCCGTCTGCATCTTTTCCCGGTTTTCCTTCCACAGGTTCTGACGGCGGATGAGCTGGGATTTCGGCAGCTCCTGCTCCCACAAATCATGGTCATCCACATAAAACTCCCACTCCAGACGCTCCATCTGTTTTTCATTCAGCTTCATCTCCAGAAGCTTTTTGTAGATGCCCTCTCCATTTAACACCGTAAGGCCCGACTTTTTCAGCCGCAGATAGGTTTCCCGGCGGAACATGGAGGCCGGCTTGTGGACGCATTTCTGGTACAGTCCGTCAATCACCGATTCCATGGCGATGTCGCAGGCCAGGTTCCAGAGCCGCCGCTCCCGCCCGTTTCTCGTATCCATATGGCAGAACAGACAGTGAAACAGCATATGGAGATAGGCCCGGTTCACCAGCACACGGCCCTGGCGGTAGGTATTTAACAGAAAATCCGGACCGTAATAGATGAGAAATCCATCGGTGGCAATCCCGTTCCGGTTCCACTGGGCCTCAAAGCCCAGGCTGCTCAAGGACACATCCAGGAAACGCATATTCAGATATAATTCATTCCGCGACATGGAGAGAATCTTCACGCACAGTCCGACCTGGTCCAGCTCCTCCAGCTGACGGTGCCTGGTGGGGTCAATCATGGCGGGCCTCCCCGGAATTTGTCGTCTCCTCTTCCGCCGTCGCCGGATGCATCCGCTCATGCTCCTCCATCAATTCCTTATAAAGCTGATAAAAAGTCCAGTCCGCATTCTGCGGGGTGATAACCGCTTTTAAATCAATCTTCGGCACCCCGGCCTTCCTTAAGCTGTAAAGCAGGAAATCCAGACG
>JAUNPZ010000055.1:3208-10464 GCA_030536455.1 Lachnospiraceae bacterium
TTCTGGCCGTCTCCGCCATCTGGCAGGGATACTGAAGCCGCCCCATCACCAGCTCCGTCACCAGAACCGGCTGCTCCTGCACCTGCACATGAGGAAACAGCTTATCATAGGTCAGGAACTGGAACTCGGTGCCGGAAAATGCATTCCGGTACATATGTCCGCAGCCGTGCATCTCCCGCATCAGGATCCTGGCCGGAGTATTCTCCACCGATTCCTCAAAAAATTCCGGGAATAACAGCTTCGCGCGGATTTCCCCCTGCTCGTCCCGGTAATTCAGCCGCAGGGTCTGGCGAAGCTCCGACAGAATCTCCTTCAGACAGGATTTCTGCCCCTGCACCACATAGATGTCCAGCAGGCTGATTCCATAACAGCCGGTAAACAGTCCCGCCCCCAAATCCCGGAGCGTGCCAAAGGCCGTCAGGTGGTTCAGATTCTCACAATTATAAAACGCATACCGGCCGATCTCTTTTAAGCCGGACGGCAGACGCACCGAGCGGAGCCGGCTGCCGCTTAACACCGGGGTTCCGTCCTCCAGACACTGTATGCCTGCCAGCTCCCCGTTCCACGCCTTCCGGTCCACGCCGCAGCCGGAACCTGCCGCCGGTTTTCCGGCCCGTTCTCCGCAGCCAAAAGATGCCGCCGGTTTTTCCGCCCGTTCCACGCAGCCGAAACTCTCTGCCGGAAACCTGGTCCGTCCGCCTCCGGAAGACACCGCTTCATCCAGCACCTCCGACTGATACATGTCCCCGGCATTCCTGCCCCGAAAGGTTTCCGAAAATGCATAGGCGCCGATCTCCGTCACCGGCTCTCCGCCGATCTGCTCCGGTATCTCTGCCTGCCCGTCATATCCGAAGCAGCGCAGCACCCGGAGCCCCTCTTTTCCTCGTTCAAAAATTATCTTCATTTTTCCACTCTTTTTGTCCTTTATCCCTGTCTCAGCATCCGGTATCCCACTCCGATGTGGGTCTGTATATATCTTGGCTCCGATGGAACCGGTTCAATCTTTTTTCTTAAGGTTGCCATAAATACCCGCAGCGACGGGGTATCCGACGCCAGCGTGCTTCCCCATACCTCCTTCAAGATGTAATTATAGGTCAGCACCTTCCCGGTGTTCTTCGCCAGAAGACAGAGCAGCCGGTACTCGATGGGGGTCAGGTGAATCTCCTCCCCGCCCCGGAAGGCCACGCCTGCGCTGTAATCAATCTGCAGCTCTCCGTTCTGGTAAATCAGCTCCTCCTGGCTGCCCTTTCCGCTGTCAAACCGCACCCGCCGCAGGGCCACCCGCAGTCTGGCCAGCAGCTCGTCAACGCTGAACGGCTTGGTCAGGTAATCATCGGCTCCCTCGTCCAGCGCCTCCACCTTATCCGAATCCTCAGTCCGCGCGCTGACCACGATAATCGGCATATTAGACCAGCCTCTCACCTTTTTTATGATTTCCACTCCATCCATATCCGGCAGTCCCAAATCCAGGATCATCACATCCGGCCGGTAGGAAAGAGCCTCCATAATCGCCTCCGCCCCATTCTTTGCCTTCTGGAACAGATAGTCCTGAGTTTCCATGGTGGTGGCAATCAGGTTGCTTACCGCCAGGTCATCTTCCACGATTAATATCTTCGGCTTATTCATAACTTTCCTCCATTTTACTCAAATCCCGCTGTCTCCATCCATCATTCAATCTCCATACAGTCCCGCCGTCTCCGCCTCCTCCAGGGTAAAGGAGAATACGGTTCCCTCCGGCTGATTGTCCTTCACCTCGATGGAGCCTCCGTGGGCCTTCACGATAGACTTGCACAGGGAAAGCCCAAGGCCGAGGCCCCGGCGGCCGTCCCCTCTGGTATTGCCCACCGTATAAAACATATCGAATATCCGCGGCTTCTCCTCGTCCCGGATTCCCGGTCCGTTATCGGACACAAAAATCCGCACCATCGGCACAGACGATTCCAAAGCCGCTTCCGGCTGCCCCGGCTCCACCTGTCCGGGCTCCATCGGCTCCCGCTCCGCCCAGACCCGGATCACCGAACCTGGCTGAGTGTATTTTACCGCATTATTAATCAGATTTACAAGTACCTGCACGATTAATCCCGCATCTGCCTTCACCAGAAGCAGATCCTCCGGCGGGCAGATGGTAATCTGATGCTCCCCGGCCTTCCGGTCCAGATGAGAGGAAGCTTCCTGGAAAATCTCTTCCAGAAGCTCCGGTTCCCGCTTCATCCGCATGGTTCCGTTCTCAATCCGGGTTACCGACAGCAGATTTTCCACCAGGCTGACCAGCCATTTCGCATCGTCATAAATCTCGGTGTAGATTGCCTGCTTCTTCCGCTCCTCCAGCCGCACCGGAGACTCCATCAGAATCGCGGAATTCCCCATAATGCTGGTGAGGGGCGTCCGAAGGTCGTGAGAAATGGCCCGCAGCAGATTGGCCCGCAGCGCCTCCTGCTTCGCCCTGGCCTGGATTTCCTGCTTCTCCATATTCAAAAGCTCCTTCTCCAGAACCAGCCCGCATTCGTCTACCATGGCAATCATCAGATTCTTTTCAAATGCGCCCGGCTCCGGGTAATGGTCCATGGCAATGCCCACCACCGCCAGCACCTTTTTCTGCCCCCGCACCGGAAGATACATATATTTTGCCTCCGCATACTGCGCCGTGCAGGCCCCGGCCGGTTTTCCCTCTTCCCGCACCCATGCGATGGCCTGCTCCTCTTCTCTGGAAAGCTTTCCCCCGGTCTCCCCAATCTGACGCTCCGGGTACTGCTTGGGTTCCGGAATCTCCTTCCCCTCTCCCATCTCATAAACCCAGACCGGCCGCTCCAGCAGACGGTAAAGCTGTCCGGCCGCCGTGTCCAGAATCTCCTGGCGCTCCTTCGCCTTCTGGAGCATCTGGCTGGTCTCTAAAAGCACCTCCGTCCGGTAGGCCTTCTGCACGGCCAGCCGGGTCTGCTCCTTCACGCGTCCCGTCAGCGAGCTGATTAAAAAGCTGGCAAACAGCATGACCAGGAAGGTGATGGGATAGCTGGCATCGTAAGCCCGCAGGGTAAAACGCGGCACCGTGAAAAGGAAGTTAAAGGTCACCACGCTGAAAAATGCATATAACGCCGAAACCCCGGCTCCCGATGTCCAGATTGCCGTAAACAGCGCCCCCAGAATATACAGCGGAATGATATTAATTTCCCCAAATCCAATGGAATAAAACAGCCATCCAAGCAGGGAAAGAAAGGTCAGCACCAGAAGCATTTTTCCAAAATCCGCAGCCGACACGGTGATGGCCTCCTTTACCGCCGTCATCCGTTTCGCCCGGTTCCGGTAGTCCGGCCGGTACTCCGGCTGGTTATCCGGAATTACATAAATCTCCAGCTCCGGCGCCAGCTTCCCCAGCTGTGCCTCCAGCCCGTCCCTTCCGGAAAACAGGCGCATCCAAAGCGGCTGGCGGTGATTCATCCGCCCCACCACAACCTTGGTAATGCCGCTGGCATTGGCATATTCCGCAATCTGGGCCGCGATGTCATTTCCATACACGGTGACAATCTTTGCCCCAAGCTCCTCCGCCGTCTTTAAATTTTTCCGCAGCCGCTCCCGGCTGGCCGAATCCATCTGGTCCGAATATCCATTCTCTACAAACAGGGCGGTGAAGCCATCCTGAAAAAAGGCAGCCATCTCCGCCGCTGCCCGGATTACCTTCTCATTCGAAGGCGCCGCCGATATGCAGGTCATAATCTCTCTGTTTCTCCCCTGTAATTCCATATAAACCTCTCTGCTGTCTATTTCATTCCCCTCCGAAGAGTATCCCTCTCCGCCGCAGGTTTTTGTTTCCTCTCACCAGTATAGCACAGCTTCCGCCTCTGGTAATCCCTCTTTCCAATCTTAATACAATCTTAATCCAAAATAAATAAGCTTAACCCTGTCTTTATCCCTCTCATGTTATAATGAAAATACGAAAAGGGAGTGATTATATGATGGAAGGATTCGTTTTAATCGTATCATTTTTATGTATTGGCGCTTTTGGATGGTTTATTACCAAAAAGCTGGATTCTGTATTAAATTCCGGCTGTTTCCATTCTCTGGAGGAGCAGGAAACCGAAGAAAAGATGAAGCAGCGCAATGGCGCGGCTGAAATATCTCCGCTGCAGAAGCAGGAGGCAGCACCGGAAGCTTATTTTTCTTTCTATTCTCATTGTACAAAAAAACCGCCGGCATAGGGCGGTTTTTTTAATCCCGATTTTTCAGTTTCTCTCACCCGGCAGCCACATCTGCAGCGCCTCTCCTCATCCGCGTCTCATATGAACGGAATCTCCACAGGAAAACCACCACCCGGAATGCCCAGTCGATGAACATGGCGTACCACACCCCCAGGATTCCGATTCCGAACACCAGCACAAACAGGTAGGCAAAGCCAATCCGGAAGGTCCACATGGAAAAGATGGACACCGCCATGGTGAACTTGGCATCAAAGCTGGCCCGCAGGGTATGGGGCAGGGTAAATGCCACCGGCCAGATAATCATAGCGGCCGCATGGGCGGCCACCAGCTCCTGGGCCATCACCGAGGCCTCCGGCGAAAGCTGGTATAAGGCCACCAGCCCGGAACGCCCAAAAAACATCGCCGTGCTGATAACCGCCAGAAGCAGATAATTAAAGCCAATCAACTGCCAGGTGTATCTCTTTGCCTGCCGGTATTCGCCCGCGCCCACGCACTGACCTGCGATGGTGATTAAACCCAGCCCCAGCGCATTGCCCGGAAGATATAAAAAAGTAACCAGGTTGCTGGCCACGGCATAGCTGGCCAGCGCGGTGGTCCCCAGGGAAGACACCAGACTCTGGAGGGTCAGCTTTCCCACCTGGAAAATGCTGTTTTCCAGTCCATTCGGCACCCCTACCGCCAGAATCGCTTTTATCATCGTCTTTTCCGGCTTAATCTGGGAAAGGCTGGTAATCCGGATGACATTTTCCGGACGCTGAATCAGCAGAACCATCACCACGGCGGCAAACCCGCGGGACAGCAAAGTGGGAATCCCCACACCGGCCACTCCCATGTGCAGACCGAACACGCAGATGGCATTACCCGCCACATTCATCAGGTTCATCGCCATGGAAACCTTCATGGATACCCTGGAATTTCCCATGGAACGGTAAAGAGCCGCACAGGAATTATAAACCGCCAGGAATGGATAGGAGCAGGCGCACAGGAAGAAATAAATCACTGCATTGTCCATGACCTCCCTCTCCACCTGGCCGAAAATGCCGCCAAGCAGGGCCCGATTTCCAAGCAGGGCAATGACGGAAATCACCGCCGAGGCCGATACGGTAACAAACATCAGCTGTCCGGCCGCGCGGCACGCCTTGTCCGGCTGCTTCTTCCCGATGTACTGGGCGGAAACCACCGCGCCTCCGGTCGCCAGGGCCGACAGCACCTGGATAATCAAAATGCTGATGGAATCCACCAGGGAAACCCCGGACACCGCCGTTTCTCCCACCGCACCTACCATCACCACATCAATCATGCCGACCAGCACCGCCAGCACCTGCTCCACAATCAACGGGGCCAGAAGCTTCTTTAAATCATCTTTCGTAAACATATTCTGCACTTCTTTCATTCATGTATTTGGCCGCATTTCTCCATATTCCGCGTCAATCCAAGGGCCAGGAGCAGCGCCAGCAGCCCGCTGACCAGCTTCGATGCCAGAACCGGCGCCAGCATCGCGGGAGCCGCCTGCACGGTAAAGCCCAGATGAGCGGCAAATACCGAAATCAGGCTGACCGAGACGGCCGTCACCACCACTTTTCCTCTGGGACACATCTCCTTCATCGCCTGCAGAACCGGAAGGACGCTGACCGAACAAAAGAGGATTCCCGCCACGGAAGCGCTGTCCAGCCCGGCCCTCCTGCCCGCCGCCTGAAACAGGCGGTTAAAAACCCGAAGAAGCGCCTCCATGAGAGGCAGGCTTCCTAAAAGGACCACTGCAATGCTTCCGGCCACGGCCATTCCTTCCATGATCGGGGGCATGCCGGGTATCAGGCAGATTCCGGTCATATATTCCACAGCCGCTGCCGTCAGACCGCCCACCGTGATGACCTGAATCATCCTGCCAAAGAAAAGGAACAGGCGGATTGCCTTTTTCGGGAAAAAGCGGATACCCAGAACCATCACAAGGCCGATGCCGATGCAGGGAACCAGATTTACCAGCACCGTTCCCGGCTCCAGCCCCATCATCAGCCCTCCGATAAAGGCCCCTGCCGGAATGGGAATCAGCCCCACCAGCAGCCCCTGCGCAAAATATTCCCGGTCCTTCTTCTCAATCATCCCAAGGCCCAGCGGAATCAGAAATACAATGGCCGCTCCCAGCATCGAGGAAACGATCAGCCCGGAAAACAGCCCCAGTCCGGCATCCTCCGCCAGCTCCACTGCCAGGGAGTATCCGCCCATATCGATGGCCAGGATACCGGCAAACATCGCCGGGTCCGCTCCAATCGCCCGAAAAAGCGGAGCCACCGCCGGTCCCAGCAGCTTTGCCGCAGGCGGCGCCAGACACAGAATCCCTACCATGCTGAATGCCGTCGGCCCCAGGCACAAAAAGCCATCCTCAAACTTCTTCCCCAGCCCCAGCCGGTTCCCGGCCATCCAGTCCAGGCCGCCCAGAACCGCGCCGAAGGCCATGGCCGCCATGATGATCCGATTAAAATCCATGACAGCTGCCCTGCTTTCCGCTTTCCCGGTTCGTTTCCGGCCGCTCCGGCTGCATCCTTTGCCGCTCCTCCAGGATTTTCTCAAGAAACTCCATAAAATCCGCCTCCGCCTCGTCAAGCGGTCTGGAATTGTCATACTGGTAATCGTAATGATAATTTTCCACATCATCATCCGAAGCATTTCCCCAGCTTTCCGGCCCGTCCCCGGTCCGCTTCACCAGAAGGGTGATGCAGTCACCCGGCACCTGCTTTTTTAGTTTATCAATCTCTCCGCCTTCCCGGATATGGGCGAACATGATCCGCTCCTCCCCGGCCAGGAATTCCTGATACTGCTCCAGCAGATACCGGGTAGGAAGGTCATTATACTGGGTAAACAATTCCTTCAAATCTGCCAGAAACTTTCTGGCCTTCGGCGTCTTCTCCCCCTGCCAGCCATTCGCTGCCGCAATCTCCTTAATCGGGGTGATGGAGGACACGTTCCGCACCGGATAATGCTTCGCCGCAAAATCACATAAGGTGTCTTTTCCCACGCCTCCCTTTCCATTTATGATAATCAAAAGCTTTTTTCTATCTTTCATCT
>JAUNPZ010000055.1:10564-18988 GCA_030536455.1 Lachnospiraceae bacterium
CTTTCCGGCTTCCGTATCTTCACAGAACCTGCACTTCGATAAATTATACGAGTAATTTTTCGAAAATGCAATGGATTTCAGGAAAGAGTTCGGGATGGGATTTCGAATGGGATTTCAAATGATTATTTATCGCAAATTTATACGCCGTGAGTCAGGAGACTGGAAGCCGTCACTCCGGTCCTCTCGTAGGAAACTGGCTGGCGTAAAAAAAAAACCGCTTTCGCATCCCAAAAGAGATATGAAAACGGCTTCTCGTCTTTTCATTTTTTATAGCTTTGTTCTGTTTTCCTGCTGTTTGTGCCCGCCGCTCACCGGCTGGCAGCTTCCGGCGTCTTACCGGACTGCGATATAAACTGTATACACGGCGTAGGCCACAACCATTCCCACGCATACCAGCTTGCTTAAGCTCTGCTTCTTCCAGGACAGCAGCCAGATTATGGTGCTGAATACCAGAAGGATGACCAGGTCATAGACCGATACCATGGCCACCTGAATCGGATGGATGGCAGAGGACAGGCCCAGGACACATAAGATATTGAAGATATTAGAACCAATGACATTTCCCATAGCCATGTCATTCTCGCCCTTTTTTGCTGCTACCACAGAGGTCACCAGCTCCGGCAGGGAGGTTCCCATGGCTACGATGGTCAGACCGATTAAGGTCTGGCTTAAGCCGAATGCTTCTGCAATCAGGCAGGCATTGTCTACAACCAGATCACCGCCGACCACGATGGCGATGATTCCGCCGATGATGAACACCACGCTGACTGCCGGTGAACGGCGGATTCCCCGGATGGCATCCTCCAGCTCCGGCTCCCTGTGCTTTAATGCAGACGAGATGATCTGCACCAGATAACCCACTAAAACGCCTACCAGAATCATACCGTCCAGGCGGCTGATTTTTAAATCAAATGCACACATGGCAATCAATACCATGGTAATAATAATGGAAAATGGAAAATCGCGCTTCAGGATAGTCCGGTCAATGGCCAGTGGCATCAGGGCTCCGCAGGCGCCAACCACCACCATCAGATTAAAAATGTTAGAACCAATTACATTGCTGACTGCAATATCATTGTTCCCGGTCATGGCGGCTGTCACGCTGACTGCCATCTCCGGCGCGCTGGTTCCCATAGCCACCACAGTCAGGCCGATTACAACCGTCGGCACTCGCAGCAGCTTTGCGATGGAAGAGCTGCCTTCCACAAAGTAATCTGCTCCTTTAATCAGGAGGAAAAATCCAACCAACAGCAACACATACATCATACTCTTTTATTCCTCTCCGTCTTTATTCGGGCGTACCTTCTTTTTCCTGCCCGTTCCTGCTGTCCGGCCCGGCTGTTTCTGTATTTTTCTCCCAACGCAGACAACGTTTTTCAGTATAAGTTGAAAAACCGCCGCTTGTCAAGGACTTCCCTTGATTTCCTTGCATTTTGTTTATTTTTAACGGAAATTTCACACATCCGGCCAGCCAAAACAGCGCAGTCAGATTCGGAAGCGCCATCAGACCATTGATGATATCCGACAACAGCCACACCGCATCCATGGGAATCAGGCAGCCCGCCGCCACCGCCGACAGGTAAAGCAGGCCGTAAAGCCGCCTGCCGGAACGCATCCTGAACCGGCTGCGGACAAAATCAAAGGCCTGATTTCCCAGGTGATACCAGGCGATAATCGTGGCAAATGCAAACAGCATCAGCGATGCCGGAATGACGATGCCGCCTGCCCTTCCCAGGTAACGGGAAAAGCACCAGGAGGTCAGCCCGGCGCCGGAAAGCCCCGGACTCCCTCCGGCCGTCCGGATGCCGCACAGAATCGAGAATCCGGTTAAGGAGCAGACGAGGATGGTGTCAAAAAACACCTCAAACATAGCCCACATGCCCTGAAGGGCCGCATCCCTCTCCCTGCCGGCATCCGTCTTCTGACCTGCGCCCAGTTCCCGAACCGTTCCCAGTTCCTGACCGGCCCCCAACTCCCGACCCGCCCCCGGCTCCTGGCCGGCACTCCACTCCTGTCCCGCAGTCTCCGGGGCATCCCCATGAAGTACGGCCATGCTTCCCAGCCCCGCCTCATTTGAAAAAACGCCTCTCGCCAGCCCATACCGGACTGCATGGCTGACGCCCCAGCCTGCCGCCCCTCCGGCCGCAGAGCGAAAGGAAAATGCATCCTGAAAAATCTCCCGGAGCACCGGCAGGAAACTTTCCCTGCACCGCAGCAGCACCAAAACAGAAAACAGGACATACATACCGGCAGACAGCGGCACCAGCTTCGCCGCCGTCTCCCCGATCCGTTTCCTTCCGCCCCGGATAACCAGCGCAGTCAGGATTCCAAGCGCCGCTGCCGTTCCGGCCTTCGGAAAAGAGAAGGAATAGTTTACCGTCTCCGTCAGGGAATTGGCCTGAACCATAGAGCCCATACTAAGAGAAGCCAGCAGGCAGAGCAGGGCATAAACCCCGGCCAGACCCGGATTTCCGGCCAGGCGGTCCAGATACACATAGGGGCCGCAGACAAACTCCCCGCTTCCATCCTTCCGGTACCGGCTGAGGATTCCCAGGTATACCTCCGCATAGGCGGTCATCATCCCAAGCCCCGCCGAAACCCACATCCAGAACAGCGCACCCGGCCCGCCTGCCGTGATGGCGGCTGCCACCCCCACGATATTGCCCGTGCCAACGGTAGCCGCCAGGGCCGTGCAGGCGGTCTTTATCTGGGTTTTCTTATCTGCGCCGCCTGACTGCCGAAGCAGAAGGCTTCCTGCCGTCGCCCTCCACCACACTCCAAATCCCCGAAGCTGAAACGCCCCGGAGCGCAGGGTCCAGAATATGCCGGCCGCCAGAAAAAGAAGCATCAGCCACGGCCCCCAGACCATTCGATGCACCTGTTTTAAAATCTCCATCTTCCACCTCCGTCCCTTATCTTTTATTCCGGGAACGGCTTTCCTATTACAAAAGAGGGGACGCGTGATTTCAGTTGCTTCGCAAGAAATGCTGCGGTATCCCCTCCGGGGATTCGTTATTTCAGTTGCTTCGCAAGAAATGCTGCGGTATACTATTTACATAGAGAGGGCCTTGTTGGGTCCGAGAAAGAGGTGATTTTGTGCCAGGCTTTACTACACATTATATTCTGGGAATGAAGGCCTATAATGACCTTCCGAATAATCAGTTAAAATTCATTATTGCCAAGTACCGCTGGCTTTACCAGCTCGGTCTGCAGGGGCCTGATATCTTCTTTTATAATATTCCGGTGCTCCGTCACCGCGACTACCGGAATGTCGGGTCCTACATGCACGAGCACCATGTAAATGACTTTTTTGCCGCCTGCTTAAAGCACCTGGCCGCGATTCCCTCCCGGCAGCAGCGGGAACCGGGAATCGCTTATGTGGCCGGATTTTTCTGCCACTACATCGGAGACTATATCTGTCATCCCTTCGTGTACGGCAGGATTCACCATGACCCCACCAATCCATCCATGAAGACCCATGGACTTCACGCCCTTCTGGAAAATGACCTGGACGCCCTTCTTCTTTCCAAATACAAAAAGAAAAAGCCGTCCCAGTTCAACCAGGCGGCTACCATCTGCTTAAACGGACTGGAAACCCAGTTCATTTCCCGTTTCCTTGCAGACTGCATCAATGAGGCTTATTATCCGCTTACTTATAAAAACAACTATCAGGTAACTGCCGCTATGGTTCACCGCTCCATTCTGGCAATCCGGTTCGGCTGCCGGACCCTGGCGGACCCCAACGGCAAAAAGAAGGACAAAATCGCATTCGTGGAAAATATCTTCCTGCGAAAACCCGTTGCTTCCCAAAAGCTGGTTACGGATGAGGTAGAGGACCCCAGACGAAGTCTGAATTCCGACCATCAGGTATGGACCAATCCCTGGGACGCCTCCCACGCAAGCACCGCCTCCTTCCCCCAGCTTTTCCGCCGCTGCCTTGGGAAATGCAGCACGGTCTACTACTATCTGAACAGCGCCATCACCAAGGACGGGCTGCTGGAGGGACTCTTCCCCGTTCTGCTGGACGAGCTTGGAAATTACTCCTATCACAGCGGACTTCCGGTGGACGACGAACAATAAATAACTCCTGCCGGGTGTACCGGGAACAGGAGGCGGCCGAGATGCCGCCTCCTGTTCCCGGTACGCACTGCCTGCTCCTGCAGACACGATACATCTCCCTGGACTATCTGTAATGTATACTTTTCTTACCTCGAAACTTACCAACGCCAATACATTGCCCCATTACATTGAAACATCCGGTTCATCAGTATACAAAATCCCCCATTTATATATCGCCATTTAGAAACAGGATATCCAACATCCCCATCTATTATATATTTTTTAGTATTAATTTTTTCTGTATCAAATATTAGCATGTCCGCACTAAATAATGTCGTCATAAAAATCAGCCACTTTTTCTTCAACTCATAACCTGCATTGTTCATTTCCAATGTAAATTTAATTGCAGATTCTAATGACAGTATTTCATATCCTCCCTCCTCCTCATCATTATATATAATTGCTCCATTGGATTTTAACAAAAACGCTTCATATTCTTTCGGTAATTCCATTTTATAACGCTCTTTTACCAAAGTGAGTTCAGCTAAAGTAATCGGCAGGTTCCATTCAAACGAAAATTTTTTCTTGCGACCCAGCAAATCAACTGTAATTAATTTCTCTTTATCCTTTTCTGCAATGTTATCTAAAATATTCATTATTTTATCATCCTCGTCTCTCCACATTTTTATGCCCCCGTCAATACAAACTGATAATCTATTTTCCGAATTATATACCGGTGTTTCTGTTACTTTACCACAAAAATCGGTATATCACCCAACAAAGTCAAGAAAAACACATCCGTCCAACCTCGGAAAGATGTACCATGAACCAGGTCTATAGGTTTGGTGGTCTGTTGTGAGATAACCATATTTTTCCAAAAATCATTATGCACGTCTCCATTAGCATGCCATAACAAATTTTATCACCCTTTGATTCTATATGCTTCTACAAACTCGTATCTGTTCCAGGATATTTTATATGCTCCTATAATGTCTGGAGCAAACTTCGGATTGCCTGATTGCAGTAATGTTATTAATCGTTCTCCTGTTAACATACGCTGCCTTGATGCCTCATTTAATATTTCCAAAATATCATGTGCCATTTTTTTATCTTTCATATAAAAGGAATCAAAATTTTTAAACACAAAAGCACAACCACCATCATACGGTATCTCTAAATCATGTAGTAAACAGTCTCTTAAAGCAGCCATATTTTCTCCGTAGTAATCAGGAAATTCACATATTTTTTTTATTTTTACATGAAATTCTTCGATACTCAATATTTCACTAAAATCCATAATAATAACTTTATACTGATTCTTGTTTAACCACTCTAAATCTTTTATCAGTATATTTTCGTTACAATATAGTGATATTGAGCCATTAATCAATATTTCCCAATCTACTTTTGAGCAATTATTTACCTGCCGATTAAATGCTGCCATTCATTACAACCTCCTAACTTAGAAGAATTGGCCCACTATCGCCCCTTCTATTCAAGACCATTTGAAAGCACAGCTTATCAAAGCTATCCTGCAATTCTGTTTTGACAGGCAGCGAGCAGCAAAGAGCGCAGTCGGATAGACCACTTGCGCTCTCTTGGATGCCGGAAATCACCGCCCAGCAAAGCCGGGCGAATTTCTGCTTTCATTATTTTACCCTTTTAAGATATTAATCTGTGCTCTTAATTCTTTTATTCTGCCTTTGTTACTCATTCTTCTCTCTAAATCATCAATAATTGAATATAAAAATTTTGTTATAACAATGGAAAAAATTTTGAACTTTACTAAATAAACTCCCTTTTGAGAATCAAATATTATGTTCTTCTTTTTCCAAAATATGTTATCCCAAGACAATTCAATATATGCTCCAACCCTTCTAAAATATATACAAGGCAGCACCGAACCACCTCTGGCAGCCAACCAACAATGATTAAAAACCCAACGACTTTTGGCCTCATACTAATATAATAGGTGTTGTGAGACATATTGCATCCGACATTTTTTCCCATTCATATTTATAAACGAGCTGTGAGATTGCATAACATTCTATTCCAAAAAATATGCTGATACAGACTATTGCAAATATGCATGCATTCGTTTCATCATTGATTGGCCACATTATGAATGTAGTAAAGGATACAGTGAGCATGCACCAGTATAGCCGCTTCTTGCCCTTGATTTGTATTTCTTCTGGTAAATTTCTGAACTTTTCACACATTGTTATTCCCACCTTCAAAAATAATTGTACTTAATATCTTAGATTTTTCAAGTTCTTTGTCGTTTGAACCACATCTTGCCACGCAGCGTTCTTACACCTATTGCTTTTTAATAAAATACTTCTTAGATATGAATAATCAGATTTTAACTGTTTAATCCGATTGGAAATAGCGAAATCTATTCTACATCGCAAAATTGATTTACATCGATTCTCTAAATATATAATTCATTTTACTCATAATGTACTAACATCGTAAACACTCCAAATCGGTACCTACTATGCCATGATGGTTGGAAATAGTCGAAAGACATTCTAGTTTACATCAAATACAACAACGGTCAAAAGAGCATTATCAAAGAAAAGACTGATAAACAGTGGCTTTTATGATTTAACCACAGCTTATCAGTCTGTGCATGTCAACTATTGAAAGCGCCGGATACGAGAACCGTATGTTCTGTGCTCTGAGAGGACGGCGGATAGTCACCCCCACCTCCTACTCGATACTATAATCTCTAACACTCTTTAAATAAATTCATCAAAGATATTTTTCTGCTAAATCAATATCTTTTTTCATATCAAGTTTAGGAAATTTCTTATCTAATATTCTTAGACATGATATATACCTTTGACTTTGTAATTGTTCAGATACATCTTCGAAAATTTCGCTGATAAAATACAAATCTTCTTCCGAACAATTTTCTAAATATTCTATTGTTACAGAAACATCCTCTGATAATATTTTTATCATCTCATTCCAACACTCTTGAATACCATAATCATCTTCAATATATTTTTCCCTCCTTTTACTAATTATTTTTTTCATTTTTTCTTCAATTCTCAACTATGCCACCTCATTATGGTTGCTTTGCTGCATCTGGAAATATAGTACTGATCTTTCCGTTTGTACGAATCACACCAACTCTAACCCCCTTGTATTCGCCAAACACTACTACACCATCTGCAGCATTCACATTTTCTGAAAGATTCCCTACATATTCACCAGCTTTAGATATATCTGATTCACTCCAACTTTTCGGAAACCATGATTGATTTGTGCCTGTTCTTTTAATTTTTGTTTTATGATCCGGTATATTTCCGATTCTAACCCCATTAGCATATTCTTTTACAATATTGTATTCCATTCCATTTTTATTCAAAAAATCAATATTTGCCTGACCATGTCCTCCTCCCTTCATTTTAGACAAGGCACCGGTTCTTGGATCAAACGTAAACTCTCCAATAGATGAATGATGTAGTGCAATTTCATCAACTTTTGAAAACCCTTTTAGTATTTCATCCGTATATTTAGCACAAGAACCAGATAAATTCTTTTTAGCTGCATTTTCTATTGACTCTTCAAGTCCTTCTTTAGCTATTTTCTCTGCAGCCTCTTTTACTGCCTTTTTTGTGATTTTTTCACCAGTTTCTTTAACTAGAAACTCTGCAGCATCGTCCATCAGTCCAACACTCGGAACTCCAGGTGCAGCAACAGCAAATGTATCCCATGCTAGGCTTAATGCATTGCCTACTGTCGGATTTGCCATAAATTCAGCTGAACTTGCCAACCAGCTTGCAATATCAAAAGCTGTATCTGGTGTAAATGCAAAATGTCCACTTGGATCCACATAATTCAGCGGACTGCTCTTTACATAGTTATACCGGTTCAGGCTCAGTGGGTCTGTAATCTTGCCAAGGTACGAGTCTTCTGTCAGGAAGTTTGCATTCGCCACATTATAGTAACGGGCTCTTAAGTACTGGCTCTCGAAGTTCGGATTGTAGCTCTCCGCATTATAACTGTAGACGTTATTATACTGCGGCTTGCCAAACGTGATATCGCCGTTTGCGTTATAACGGTAGGACTGCCAGATATAACCGTCGGCATCTGTCACGCCACTTACACTGCCTCTTGGATCGTAGGTATAGTAACCGGTCCAGCCAGTGAATCGCTCATTCGTCAGTCTCTGGTCGCCATAAGAGTATGCTGTATCCATGATACCATTAATATTGAGTTCCATCAAGACCTCAGCATGCTCACGGTTCACATCATTCACATATTCTACCAGCTCATAATCCTTATTCATACCGGTAGTCTTGATGAGACCGATCAGTTCCTCCTCAAGCTCGGATACCTCGCCTTCGATCGGGA
>JAUNPZ010000207.1 GCA_030536455.1 Lachnospiraceae bacterium
TCCGACCACTGAACGATGGTAAAGCTGTCCGGCATCTCATAAGGCGCCGTCCAGTCTGCCTCCGCCTCCACATAAACCACGCCGTCCCTCTCCTCATAGCGGGTCAGACGTCCGTCCGCCGGGGCCTGGTTCTCCTCCCCGATGACGCAGGTATTATTGGTTCCGGTATTCTTATAGTAATCATAATGCATCACCGCGCCGTAGCCGGTGGTTCCTAAATCTCTGGAAATCGGCTTCCCATAAGCCTGATAGCTGATGCCCAGACGGTCATAATGGTCATGCTCCCCGCCGTAGCGGTCATGCTTGAACAGCAGATATCGACCGTCCTTTCCCCTTAAGATGGTATGACCCGGCTTTCCGATTTCCGTGTGATAATTCTTTTTCTCAAAAGAAGCTTCCTCTATGGTATCCACGCCGTATAAAAATGCATCCAGGCTGTCACGCTTGTGATTCTTATAATAGCTGTTTAAGAAATACGCCATCCGCCCGCCGCCCAGCTCCCGGTAGGCAAATTCCACTCTTGGGTACATATGGGCCGCATGTCCGTAATTCGTGTCATTTAACATCGGAATGCCGTCATCCGCATCCAGATAATCACATACCACATCCAGCATCTTCCGGTAGTTGGGATGATGGATGTGGCTGTACTTAGTTTGAAGAGCAAACTTTTCAAACGCAAAGAATCTTTACAGCTCTAAGAAATGGTAGCCGAAGGCTCCTTCAAACCAGATTCCATTGTCCTGCATGCCATGCTCAAGCTGATAGTAAATGCCGTACTTATCATAGAGCGCAGCCTGTATGAAATCCTCCCGGTCAAACAGAATGCCGATTACCGCAATGGCAGAGGTAATGATTACCTCATGATTATGAATCTGCCTGTTCCGGTGCTCCATCAAAAACTCCGCACCCGGAAGGAGCATATTGTCTCGAATCATCGTTCTCTCTTCTTCCGTCATACAATCAGACAGAATGTCATACGACATCGCAAAAATCCGCTGGAATGTTGCCTCATCCAGCGTCTGAGCGTGAGAACGTCCCGGCCCATTATACGGGATATCACCATGCACTTCATAGTCCGGATAATAGGCTGCGTATTCCTTCAGAATAGCAATCGCCTTTTTCGCATATGCCTCTTCCCCGGTAGCCAGCCAGATAATCGCCATGCTGTATACCGCCTTTTGATTATCATAATTCCTCATGCCCCACCATGCACTGTCATACGGCTCTCCGGAAAACGTTTTTCCGCAGTGCGGACAAATATGGCTGTGAGGACTGTTCCGGTCATCCTCCAGCATCACCGAACAATCCGGACAATAGTAGTACAGCGTCCAGTTTGCAATTCCGGTCTTCGGAACGATAATTTCTCCCTCAAATACTTCTGCCACATCACTTTTCAGCTTCCGGAGCATCTCTCCGTACTGGCTGCTTTTTCTTCTTATATTTTCAACTTCTTCTCTTGTAAACTGAATCATGAGTGCTTCCTCCCAGCAGATTACGCCGGTCCGTGCCGGCTTTTTTCATTTGTTACCAGATTAAAAATCCTTTCCCCATCAGTCTTAAGATACCTTCTACGAAGAAATAATCCCCATAGATAATCGGAACATGCATCTCATTCTCCCTCTCGTAAGCCGAGGTTCCGTTCTGAACGATACCATCCTCCTCCGGATTCCAGTTGCACTGCGTCTCGGCCAGGGCGGCCAGCATTCTTACCGCGTTGTCATAGTAGAACGGCTTCTCATACTCCGTCAGCGCCTCTGCTCCTGCGATTTCCAGAAGGCCGCAGGCTGCGCAGGCCGATGCCGTGGTATCCCAGTAAACCGGCTCCTTGGGCGCACGGAAATCAACCAGAGAGAGATAACCGGTTGCCGCCACATTTGCGATAAAGTAATGGGCAACCCGCTTGGCCGCATCCAGATACTCCTGCTTTTTCGTGTGGGTATAGGCCAGCGCAAAGCCGTACAGTGCCCACGCCTGACCTCTGGACCAGGAGGAGCCCTCCCCATAGCCCTGTCCCGCCGGACGCGCTAACAGCTCTCCGGTTGCCGGGTCAAAGATGGCGATATGATTCACCGAACCGTCCTCCCGCACCAGGTATTTTAATGCGGTGTGGGCATGCTGGTCTGCAATGTATGCAAATCTTGGGTCCTCTAATTCTTCGCCCGCCCAGTACAGCAGCGGAATGTTCATCATACAGTCCACGATCATCCAGCCCGGCTTATCTAAGTTCCAGGCCCGGATGTAATTTCCAATCGGATTAAACCGTCCGGCCAGCAGCGTTGCGGCGTGCAGTCCGTTTACCTTAGACTCCTCATTGCCCGTCACCCGGTAATCCGCCACCGCAGTATGTAAAAACTGGAAGCCCACATCATGGTGAAGACCGGTAAATCTTCTTAAGGCCTCATTCATGGCGATTTCCGAACGCTCCGCCACTTCTCTATAAACCGGATTCTTTCCCGCATCATACATCTGCCACAGCATGCCGGCCCAGAAGCCGTTGGTCCACCAGGACAGATTCCGCTCTCTCATATCCGGATATACCCCGTTTTCCGGAATAAACGGGAGCTTATCCCCCATACGTCCGCATTCCGCCAGAAGCTTCCGGTCAATCTTCTCATAAATCTCCTGCAAGGTTTCTTTCGTTAATTCCATCACTGTATCCCCTCCTGAATCTGATTACACTTTTTCATGTTCCATTATATACAAAAACCGCATTTCTGAACATGCAGAAAATGCGGTTTTGATGTTTCATATTCAATGAAAAATATTTATGATTTTGCAGACTTCCCACGCAGCACTTCCACTTTGCATGCATGTGTTTTCGTTCCCTTATCATATCCGATGCCGACTGCCAGAATCCTCCCT
>JAUNPZ010000208.1 GCA_030536455.1 Lachnospiraceae bacterium
CTAAAGAACTTCCCTCCCCCTGCATAGCAGGGGGTTTATTTTTACTGTGACACAATCAATACAGGGATTCCCGTTTCCGGAGAATCCCTGCTGTCAACTGTTTCTTTGCCGTCGGTTACTGGGTCATTGCCTCTGCAAAAGTATCCAGCTTCTCCTGAACATTTTCTTTCGTAATATCCCCGCTTCTGATTTCCGTCGGGATGGTATTGGCATAGGTCCAGTACTTTGCACTGAATTCCGAACTGGATGGCTGTGCAATGCTTGCGTTGTTTGCTTCATCCAGAATCACGATTGCAAGCGGGTCCGCCTGAACGGCTTCGCTTTCGCCTGCCTTTAAGTTTGCCGGAATCTGAGCGGACTTCTCATAACGAAGCGTCTGGTTTGCTTCATTTCCAAGGAATGCCGCGAACTGAACGGCTGCCGCCATGTTCTGGGATTTTGCATTCACACCGATTGCCTTGGAGCCGTAGAAGCCCTTCATCTGATAATCGGTTCCATTTACGTTAAAGGTAGGAATGATGGCCATGCCCATGTCGTCGCCCAGCGCTTCCTTGTACAGGTTGTAGTTCCAAGAGCCGTCGAACCATGCGCCCAGTCTGTGGTCGCCAACCAGCTCGGATACGCTGATTTCACCGTCGTAAGCACATTTCGGATTGTTGATCAGGTCAATCAGGTAATTGGTAACGGCTACGCCGGTTTCATTGTTCCAGTCAACGCCTGCCGCCACATCGCTGCCGGAAGGACCGAATACGTTTAAGCCTGCGCCGTAGTAGAATGCGCCCAGCTTCCAGCCGCCTGCGGACTCGAAGTAGAAGTTGTATACGTTGTCAGCGGTTTCCTTCGCCATGATCTTTTCCAGAGAGGTCACATCCTCCTCACTCAGGATGGTCTTGTCATAATACATGAAGAAGGTGTTGTGTGTAAATGGAATTCCGTACAGTGCGCCGTCGATGGTCACGGTATCGATAACGGACTGAGCAGTGTTTTCTTTTACCATGGTTTCGGTGGAGCCTCCCAGACGGGCGATGGCGCCTGCCTCCACCAGAGAGTTAATCTGGTCGCTGGAGAACATGAACACGTCTGCTGCCGCTCCAACGTCCTTCAGAACAGACTCCTGACATTTGTCCTCGCCTACAATCTCTGTGGTCCAGGTGATATTGTACTCCGGATGCTCTGCCGCGAAGGCCTTCTGCTGCTCATCCATGAGTCCGGTATCCACCTGATTCTGCGGACACCATACCTTCAGGGCGATATCCTTTACCTCGCCGCCCGCTGCTCCTGCACCTGCTCCTGCTGCCGCAGACTGGTTCGCGCCGCCTGCCGCCTTGTCCCCGCCGCATCCGGTCAGAAGTGCCATCGTCATCGCTGCAGTTAATGCTGCTGCCAAAAACTTTTTCATGATTCCATGTCCTCCTCTTAACTTTTCTTTCCTGTAAAAGTTTTTTGTTTTTCTTTACACATAGATTATCATATAAAAAGAATTTGTCAACGGCATGTTTGTGCACTTTTTTGTGATTTGGCACTTACACGTTTTTTTTTTTTGCATTTTTATCATTTTTCGAAACTTTTATTCCATTTGTTTCGAAACTTTCTGTTTCGGTAGTTTCGCGCGCCCGGCCCGGAAAACCATTATAAACACAAGGCATTCCGCACAAACGGGAGAGAAAGTTTCGTAAAAGTTTCGTGATTATGCTTGTTTTGCCCACGCCTGCCTGCTATAATAAACATAATAAAAAATACTTTATCGTCAACTTTAACAAACTTTTTTTGGGAGGAACACCGATGGCCACAATCAACGATATTGCAAAACAGCTGGGAATATCGAAAAGCACCGTTTCCAAGGGCCTGAACCATGCGACGGACATCAGCGAAGAGCTGCGCCAGAAGATTTTGGAGACTGCTGCCGAACTGGGCTACGCAAACAAAAAACTGAAAAAAAGTGATAAAAAGCTTTGTATTTTTATTGAAAACATGCACTGGGACACCCCGCATCATTTCGGCTATGATATCGTCAGAGGCTTCCGGCAGTTTGCAGAGGCAGACGGATGGAAGGTCGATATCATCCCGGCCACCATCGAGCTGCAGAAGCTGACGCCCTATACGGTATTCATGATACAGAACGGCTACCACGCTTCCTTTGTCCTTGGCTTTACCCTGTTAGACCCCTGGATGCGGGATTTCGGCACCTGTAAGATTCCCACTGTGCTCTATGATAATTACGTCAAAAATAATCCTTTCGTTGCCTCTGTAGGCTGTGATAACCAGGAAGGCTTCGAGCTGTCTGTCAAGCATCTCCACCAGCTTGGGCATCGCAAAATAGGCCTGATCTCCGGGCCCATGGAATCTTACATTACCAATGCCCGGCATCAGGCCTATATGAACGCGCTCAGCAAATACAATCTGGAAATCAATGAGGATTTTATCAGACTTGGGTATTATGCCTCCGAGGCCGCCAGAAAGTATGTGCCCGCGCTGATGCGAAACGGCGTGACAGCCATTCTGTTTTCCCATGATATCCGGGCCATCGCCGCTATCAACGAATGCAACAGCACCGGAATCCGGGTTCCGGAGGATTTAAGCATCATCGGTTTCGATGACCTGCCGCTGACCACCCGCACCGAGCCCGCACTGACCACCATCCATCAGGACCGGCTCGCCCTGGGACGGTGCGGCTATTACGCCATATCAAGCCTGCTGAATGAGGTTCCCATCGGCTCCATCCTGCTGCGGGCCCCGCTTATCGTCAGAGGCTCCACCGGACCGGTTCCGAAAAATCCTCATGTGGTGGTATGATCTTCCGCACCTACCGGATTCCCGCCATCAGCTCCTGCTCCGTCTCATCAAAGAGAAGG
>JAUNPZ010000056.1:0-6652 GCA_030536455.1 Lachnospiraceae bacterium
AGTCGCCTCCTTTTCGCACTTTTACGAAGTACGACAAGCGGTGACTGTACACGTTTCCGTGTGTGTCGCAGTGGACTACACACTTGTTACTGCTAACCTTTTGAGTTACAGCTGTTAAATTGGTACAGTGACTTGTCGCCAGTTTCCTAACTTGACATTCGCTCCACGGAAAACCTGCTTATCTTAAGCAGCAACCTCTCGCTTCATCGCTATCATGCCACAGCATTTAAGAGAATATCATACTTTTTTTAAAAATGCAAGTACTTTTTTCATTTTTTTCAATTTTATAAAAAGCCGGTTCCAGGCTGATGCCCGAAACCGGCTTTTCCTTGAAAACAGGCGCTTTCACGCCGTCTGCTTCTAATATTCGGTGGTCCACTCCGGCTCTACCGGGTCGCTTCCATCCACATTGGTCACATCCTCATCATCAATCTTGATGACCTTGCCGGCGGCATTGGTCTTATACTTGACTCCATCATAACCCTTTACCGTCGTATTCTTCATCACCTTGCCGGAAGCATTCACCAGAACGCCGTAATCCTTATCCGGAAGATTAATCACTTCGTACTTGTCATTCTGCGCCTTCTGAAGCTTGCCTGCGTAATAGTAGCTGCCATCCTTCACTCCGGTGTAGCCGCGTCCGGAATCATTAAAATAGAAGGTACTCACTTCGCCGCTGTCTTCCTCTACCTGCTGGCGGCCCTTCTTGGCCCAGCAGTCATTCTCATTCCGTCCGAAATAATAGGAGGTGTATTCCCCTTCTCCCTCGGAATTTAAGTAGACCTTCTGCAGGCCATACGCCGGATTTCCCTTGCTGTTGAACAGATAGGTCTTATTCCCTATCGTAATCAGGTCCTTGGTGGTTGGGATGCCGTCGGTGTCTGCCTTCGGAACACCCTTGCTGTTAAAATAATACCAGTGGACATCGTAATCGGAATCCTCCAGGCTTCGAGGCGCTATCGCAGAATACCATCCGGTGGCCATCTTGCCGTCCTCCTTGAAGAACTTGTAGGCGGTGATATCGCTTTCCCCGGTGACATTCTTCCAGCCGTACTGAAGCGCGCCGTCCAGATTCATACAGTAATACTCGCTGTCAATCCGCACCACACCATTCTCCGCGCCGTCGTCCTTCGGAGTCGTCTTCTTGCCGCTCGGCTTAAAGTAATACCAGTAGCGGCCGTCGCTTTCTGCCATGGAAAATGGGTCGTCCTCGTACTCCTCATCCTGGGTGTAATCCGCATCCTCCGGAGGCAGAAGCTTCTGCCAGCCGGTCTGCATCCCGCCGTTCTCGTCCACATAGTAGTTGTTCTCATCCACCCAGCCGGTCTGCATCAGGCCGCTGTCGTCAAAGAAATACCACTGGCCGTTAATCTTCTTCCAGCCATCCTTCACAGCCTTTCCGCGGCCGTCAAAATAATACCAGCTTATGCCGCTGTCGGAATCGGCGTTTCCGTCCACCCGCAGCCAGTTGTCCTCCACCATGATTCCGGAGCCGTCCACATAGTATTCGTCATCCACCCAGGTGTTCACTGCGATATAGCCGGAACGGTCCAGGTAACGCCACTTTCCGTCTGCGCCTTTCTTCCACTCATTCCTCACCACATAGCCATAGCTGTCCTGATACTGCCACTGTCCGTTCTTGTCCACCCAGCCCTCTGCGGCCCAGGCTGAGAATCCGGCGCCCAGCGTCAGAGCGGCTGCCAGTCCCAGTACGGCCCAAATCTTTTTCTTCATCATCATACGCTCCTTTATCTTTACCGAATGCTTCCGCATGCCTTTGGGCATACTTTCGCATTTTGTAATTAATACGGTTATATAATTAAGATTTTAGCAAAAATTTCCCAAGGATTCAACAACTTTTCTTTTGCTTTTTTATTACATTTTTGTAACCGTTCCTGTTTATCCTGCTTCCTATCTCTTGACGGACCTTCCCCGCTTCGGATATAATCGATAAGAAGAGAAAATTCGGAATACCAAATTCCGTTCAGGAAAGAAAGACGAGGAATACGATCTATGTGGAAAGCAGATGGCTGGAACGATTATGAAGTGATAGACTGCTCCTGCGGTGAAAAGCTGGAGCGCTGGGGCGATTACCTGTTAATCCGCCCGGACCCGCAGGTAATCTGGGATACGCCAAAGACCATCAAGGGATGGAAGCGGCCGAACGGCCACTATCACAGAAGCTCCAAGGGCGGCGGCGAATGGGAATTTTTCGACCTGCCGGAGCAGTGGAGCATCAGCTACAAAGGACTGACCTTCAACTTAAAGCCCTTCAGCTTTAAGCACACCGGGCTCTTCCCGGAGCAGGCTGCGAACTGGGACTGGTTTGGAAAGAAGATCCGGGAGGCCGGCAGACCGATTAAAGTATTAAACCTGTTTGCCTATACCGGCGGCGCTACTCTGGCAGCCGCTCAGGCAGGCGCTTCCGTAACCCATGTGGATGCCTCCAAGGGCATGGTGGGCTGGGCAAAAGAAAATGCAAAATCCAGCAGCCTGGAGAACGCTCCCATCCGCTGGATTGTAGATGACTGTGTGAAGTTCGTAGAACGGGAAATCCGCCGCGGCAATCATTACGATGCCATCATCATGGACCCGCCGTCCTACGGGCGCGGACCGAAAGGCGAAATCTGGAAGATTGAAGACTGCATCCACCCGCTGGTGAAGCTGTGCGCCAAACTTCTGTCCGAGGAACCGTTGTTCTTCTTAATCAACTCCTATACCACCGGACTGGCTCCTGCCGTTCTCACCTACATGCTGTCCGTGGAACTGACCGGCCGGTACAAGGGAACCGTCTCCGCTGAGGAGGTGGGACTTCCGGTTTCCTCCAACGGACTGGTGCTGCCCTGCGGCGCTTCCGGGCGCTGGGAGGCTTAACCCCGCCCTCCATTTAATACACGCCACAACACCGGCGTGTATTTTTTTATGCCCGCAGAAAGCCGGTAACTGACCGCCGTCATAAGAACCGGCATCAGCAGATACAGCGCCACCGGGAGCCACACCTGCGGCGGCGCAAGCGCAGCCACAGTCTTATTCACCAGGCGGACCAGTGCGAAATGGACCGCATACAGGAAAAAGCTGCATTCCATCCATCCCCGCGCCTTTGAAAGCCTCCCTTCATCCACTGCCAGCCACAGGCCCAGCGGAACCAGAAACCGATAAAGGACGGTGGTTCCCGGAAGAAAATACCGGGCAGTCAGAGAAAGGCTCACCCCGCCCGCTCCCATGAGGAGCAGCCCCAGGACCGCCCTTTCCTTCCTCCACGGTTTTTCCAGCTGCCGTCCCTGCAGCGCCAGGAAAGCGCCGGCACAGTAGTAAAAAAGCGCGTCCTCATTAATCAGCAGCAAATCCACCTTCATCCACACCGCAGCAAATACCGAGGCCAGAAGCAGGACACCGCTCCAGAACCGCCGCAGCACCGGGTAAAGCACCGGTGCGAGAAGCACCAGAAAGATAAGCTGCTCCAGATACCAGAACACATACAGATACCGGTGGCAGAGCACCGCGTCCAGGAAGGCCGGCACATCAAAGGGAACCGTTCCCTTTCCCACGATCGGTCCGAAGAAGGGCAGGCGGCTGCCGATTACATAGCCCAGATAATAAATCCCGTTCCAGAGAAGATACGGAATCAGGATGCTCCTTGCCCTGGATTTCCATTTTCTCATCCAGCAGTTCCAGTCAAAGTTCCGGTAAAACAGATAGGCCGAAATCAGGAAGAAGCCCGGCACGGCAAGCTGCCCCAGAAGGCCGCCGAAAATAGACTCAAACCCTGCCACTGCAAAGCCCCGGCTGGTCTTTCCCAGGAACAGCTCCCCGTTATAGGAGTGGGCCCATATCACAAGAACGCTGTAAAAATAAGTAAACCAGGTGATTTTATTGCGAAATCTGCTTTCTCCCATAACGCCTCCTTCTCTTTTTCATTTCCGGAAAGTGCCTGTTCTCCGCCGCTCCGGCATTGCTACTGGATTTCCCGGATCATGCAGTACTGCTTCAGTTCAAAATGCTTCTCCACGATGCCGAACACCTTGAAGCCATAATGCTGGTACATGGCCACGTTGCCCGGATTATGGGTTTCCAGGGATATCATCAGACGGTGCGTATCCGCATACCGGATGGCCTCCTGCATCAGAAGGTCCGCCAGCCCGTGGTGCTGCATGTCCGGGGCTACTGCCAGATAGATGATGTGCAGCCGCTCCTCCTGATGAAGCTGGTCCGTCCACCTGGAGTTCAGATAATCCTTTCCCCGCACGAAATTCCAAAAGGTTTTTAAGGACGGGTCCTCCTTAATCAGGTACTCATCCGTCTTCAGGGAGGCCATAGCCTCCGTCAGATAATACTGGAATATATTATATGGCTCCGACTCGTCGGATACCACCAGCACACTGTTTAATTCCCTGCTGTCGGCAAATATCTCGCAGGTTTCAAAAAATTCATTCAAATCACATTCAAAAAGCTCCGGCATCAGACGCTTTCTGGTGTCTTCATCCGGAATCAGCTTCACATACAGCGGGTCCTCCGCAAAGCAGGCCGTCAAAAGACGCTCCAGCTTGGGAAAATCCGTTTTCTGAACCCGGTATAAGCTCTGACTTTCCATGATTTCCTCCATTCTATGCTTTATAGCTGCTCCATGGCGCTGACCATCTTTTCCACCGCCCGGGCCATGTACTCTAAGTCCTCCCGGAAGCACTCCCTCTGGCTGTCCCGCACCTGCTCGATTGTCTCCAGCTCGGCTGAGAAATCGGTCTCACCGGACCTGATCCGGTTCCGGATTCCCTGCACCAGTTCAAACAGATTCGCATGGCGGCGGATTCGTCCATAGCCCCAGGCCAGCCGCTCGGCCGGCTGGTGGAAGATATAATCCGTAAAGTACCGGAACACCTCTTCCTCAAACTGGAAGGCATACCGGTTATTATCAATCTCATACAGGCTCTCCAGCGTCTTCTCCGGCTTTCCCTGCCGCAGGCTCTCTCCTGCCTGCTCCAGATACATCAGGTTATGTCTGGCTCCCTCCTGCGGGAAGAGCACGCTGTCGTGCCAGTCCAGACGGACGAAGTATTCCTGCTCCTTCTGGAACAGATGAAGCAGCGCCTCTCCCAGGTGTCCGCTTTCCAGGCGGAGCCTGAGACACTCTTCCTCCTGCCCGGCAAGAACCGCCCTCCGGTACTCCTCATTCAGCGTCTCGACGCGCCGGTAAAGGCGCGCGCTCTCCTGCTCCGCTCTTCCAAGCAGCCGCCTCAGCCGGTCCGGGAACTGGCTGATATCCAGATTCAGCGTCCGCTCCATCGCCCGGAACAGGGGGCCGAAATCAAGAGGCGGCACCGCCAGCCGGTCAAAGGCCATCACCAGCCGTCCATACAGCTCATGGTGGAAGGCGAATACCGGCTCCTGGTAATAGTCCTCATTATCAAACTGGGAATGGTAATGGGTTTCCATAAAGGAGCCTGCCGCAAAGTCATTTACCATCGACGGAATTCCGGAGATGGCAATGGAAAAATCATCGGACCAGGTTTCAATCGGACACAGCACCTCGATTCCATCCGGATACGCGGCCGGGTCCACCTGGATTCCCTCGATAAACTTCTTTAAAAAGGTACTGTATTCATAAACGCCCCGGATTCCGTCCTTCCGGCTATGGGCATGGGCCGGAAGCTCGAAGTTAAAGTCTGCAATCACCCGGCCCGGCCAGTCCGGATGAACCGAAAATACCTGCTGGTACGCTCCCGCAGACCAGTCATATTTGGAATTGGAAATGCCCCATTCCTCCGCCGCCATGGCGCAGAACACCAGCGTTTTCCTGGGCTGGTAGCCGCTCCTGACCAGCGCCCTGGCGATGCCAAGCATCAGCGCCACCGCGCAGTTATCATCCTGGAAGCCGGAAAAATAGGAATCATAATGAGCCGACAGAAGAACCATGGAATCCGGCTCCTTCCCTGTTATCTGCCCGATGATGTTGTAGGAATGCTGATTCTTCCGCACCCTGGAGCTGGCGTCAAAGCGGACCCTTATCTCTCCGTTCTCTGACTCCCGAAGCGCCTTCTTTAACACCGCCCCGTCTGCCTGGGAGATGGAGAATGCCGGCGCATCCGCCGGTCCCGCGATATCCTGCGCATTCAGCGCCGTGCTGTGAATCTCCCCGTATCCGCCCTCCTGGACCGCCAGAAGAGCCGCCGCCCCCTTCACATGAGCCTGATACACCGGGAAATTAATCCACCACTCATCTCTTTGGTTGATGTCTGCCAGAACCAGCTTGCCCTTCACATCCAGATTTTCATAATCTCCGGCCGTTCCCTTTCCTGCATAAACCACGGAGAATTCCTGAAAGCCGTCGGTCTGGAAGTCCGTCTGATAAGCTCCAAGCTGAAACTCCATCTGCCTGCCGTCCCGGTCCGTAAACTGCATCACCGCTTTTTTAAATTCCCAGGCATCCACCGCGATCCGGTCCCGGTGCACCTGCATCAGGCCGATTTCCTTCATCTCCTGAAGCAGCATCTCCCCGGTTTGAAACTCCGCCTCCGAACCGGCTGTCCGGAATCCCAGCACCGGATTCGTCTTAAACTCCTCCATCCGCTTCGCCAGCTTGTAAGAATATGCTGTATCAATCTGTTCTATATACCGTTCCTCGTCATCCATATCCATTCCGCCTCTTTCCAAAGTA
>JAUNPZ010000056.1:6752-16936 GCA_030536455.1 Lachnospiraceae bacterium
ACCCTAATAAATTTTCCTTCCCAGCACTTCCTCCAGCTTCCGGATTAACTGCTCCCGGTCACCGTCATACACATAGCCGTCCATTCCGCAGCTTCTGGCGCCCTCGATATTCAGCGGCTGGTCATCGATAAAAAAGCATTCCTCCGGTTTTAAGTCAAACCGCTCAAACAGCCGCTGGTAAATCTCCTTCTGAGGCTTCATGCATTTCTCCGGAGCTGAAAACAGAACTCCGTCAAAATACTCGATGCCCGGAATCACCGTCTTATAGCATTCCAGCAGACGGACGGAAGCATTGGAGCAAAGGTAAATCCCGTACCCCAGTCTCTTAAGCTCTGCCACCAGCTCGCCCATCCCCTCCAGCGCCCACATGTTATATTCATGCCAGTGCCAGAAGGACAGCGCCGCCATCTCCTTCGCATGTCCGGTGGAAAGCCGGGCCTGCATCCGTCTGAGCGCCTCCTCCTCCGGAATCACCCCAAGGTCCAGGAGCATCCACTCCGGCGACACGAAGACGCTGGTGCAGACCTCCTTAATCTCCTCCTCATCCTCCATGTAATGGCGGCAGACCGCATCCGCCACATAGTCCACCAGGACCTTTCCCATGTCAAATACGATATTTTTTATCATTCTGTCTCCTCCTCAATGTAAACCTTCCTGCGCCCGTCGGGCAGCACATCACAGCACCATGAAATTCCGGCGGCTTTTAATGCAAAAAGAGCCCCCGGCACCGAATCCGGTGCCTGGCAGCTCCCTTTTTCTTTCTTATGCTTCCGGTTTTTCAACCTGCACGATCGCACTCTTCTGCATCGGAATCCGGCAGTTCTTGTTGCTGCCAAACTCAACGATAACCGTATCATCCGTCATATCAATGATAACGCCGTAGAATCCGCTGGTGGTCAGAACCGTATCCCCTACTGCAATGCTGGCCATCAGTTCCTGATGTCTCTTCTTCTCCTTCTTCTGTGGACGGAATGCAATAAAATACATTAAACCGAACAGAAATACGAAATACAGAATCCAGCCAATTGGTCCTCCAAACATGGTATCCATTCTTGTTTCCTCCTTGTCCGAAACCGCCGCCTCGCCGCGTTTTCTCGTTCTAGTCTAAGGGCCCCGCTAAGATACCGGCAATCTTGGCTGCCTTGTACTCGCTGTAGCGGTGCTCTTCGATGGCATGGCGAATCTCTTCCATCATTGTATTATAAAAATATAAATTATGCAAGACACATAATCGCATTCCCAGCATCTCCTTCGCCTTAAACAGATGCCTGATATAAGCGCGGCTGTAGGAACGGCAGGCCGGGCACTGGCAGCCCTCCTCGATCGGGCGGGGGTCCAGCTCATATTTCTGATTTAACAGGTTCAGCTTTCCGTGATTGGTATACACATGGCTGTGGCGTCCGTTTCTGGACGGATATACGCAGTCGAAGAAATCCACGCCCCGGTCCACGGCCTCCAGAATATTAATCGGAGTGCCCACTCCCATCAGGTAGGTGGGCTTGTCCTCCGGCAGATGGGGAACGGTCACATCCAGGATGTGATACATCTCCTCATGGCTTTCACCCACAGCCAGACCGCCCACCGCATAGCCGTCCAGATCCAGCTTCGCAATCTCCTTGGCATGCTCGATGCGGATTTCATCTACCACGCCGCCCTGATTGATGCCGAATAAAAGCTGTTCCTTATTGATGGTATCCGGCAGGCTGTTCAGCCTGTCCATCTCCGCCTTGCAGCGGTGCAGCCATCTGGTGGTCCGCTCCACGCTTTTCTTGATATAATCATACTCGGCGTGGCTTGGCGGACACTCGTCAAATGCCATGGCGATGGTGGAGCCGAGGTTTGACTGAATCTGCATGCTTTCCTCCGGTCCCATGAAAATCCGGTGTCCGTCGATGTGGGACTGGAAGGTTACGCCCTCCTCCCGGATTTTCCGCAGACCTGCCAGGGAAAACACCTGGAATCCGCCGGAATCCGTCAGAATCGGACGGTCCCAGTTCATAAATTTGTGGAGACCGCCGAACTGCTTGATCAGCTTGTCTCCGGTCCTTACATGAAGGTGGTAGGTATTGGAAAGCTCCACCTGGGTTCCGATGGTTTTTAAATCGTCGGTGGAAACGCCGCCCTTGATCGCCGCAACCGTTCCCACATTCATAAATAAAGGGGTCTGGACCGTGCCGTGGACCGTCTTTACCTCTGCCCGCTTGGCTCGTCCGTCCTTTGTTAAAATACGATATTCCATAAAACTCCTTGCTGTTTCAAATATCTGCTGAAAGCAGTAAATTAATCATCCTCTTCCGGAAGGGTAATCTTCTTTTTTCTGCTCATTACATACCACAGGGCACCCGTGATGCAGACGGAAGAATAGGTTCCGAATACGATACCAGCCATCAGCGGCATCGCAAACTCACGGATGGAAGATACGCCCATGAGGAACAGAACGAAAATCATGACAAAGGTAGTCAGGGAAGTATTGATACTTCTGGTCAAGGTCTGTGTGATACTTGCATTTACAATCTCGGTCAGATTCATACGTCCGGCTACCACTTCCTTTAAGTTCTCGCGGATACGGTCAAAAATTACGATGGTGGCATTGATGGAGTATCCCACGATAGTCAGCATACATGCAATAAAAGTAGAACCAACGGACCACTTAAATACCGCATAGAAGGTGAGAACAACCAGTACGTCATGGAGCAGCGCGATAACCGCACTTGCCGCAAAACGGATATCGCTGAACCGGAACCAGATGTAAATCAGCATGCATACCGTTGCAATGATAACTGCCGCTGCCGCATCCTTCTTCATCTCGCTGCTGACTGCCGCAGAAATACTTTCCGCAGTAATCTTCTCTTCTTCCACGCCAAAGTTCTCTACCAGCGCATCGTTCATCGCCTGACGCTCGTCCACGGTCAGGGTTCTGGTCTTGATGATAACCTCATTGGTACCCGCAACCTTCTGGGTCTGGGTTCCTGCATCCTTGGTCACACCCTCTACCACCGGAACCACCTTGCTTGAAATCTCCTCTAAGGACATGTCTTCATTAAAGGTAACATTCGTAGAGGTGCCGCCCTTGAAATCCAGGCTGTAATTTAATATGCTTCCCATGGAGCCCTTGTTGATGCCCATGAATACAAAGCCGGACAGGATCAGCGCGGCGGAAAGGCCAAAGCACAGCGCTCTCTTGCTTAAGAAGTTGAGCGGCTTGCGGTCCTTCTTGATGCCGTAGAACTTGGAATTATCAAAGCCCATGGCAAACAATGCTTTTAACGCGCCCTTGGTTACCACAAGCGCCGTTACCATGGAAAGAACGATACCTAAGCCCAGGGTAGCTGCAAATCCCTTTACGGTACCGGAACCTCTCCAGTACAGGACAACCGCCGCGATCAGGGTGGTCACGTTGCCGTCAATGATTGCGGACATCGCCTTGTTGAAACCGCATTTGATTGCAGATTTCACAGTTTTTCCGTGGCCGAGCTCCTCCTTGATACGGGTAAAGATAATGACATTGGCATCAACCGCCATACCGATGGACAGGATGATACCGGCCACACCCGGCAGCGTCAGGGTAATCTCAAATGCGGACAGCAGAATCAGGATCAGGCCCACATACAGAGACAGCGCGATGGATGCAGCCACGCCTGGAATCATGTAAACCACGATCATAAAGAGAACTACGATTGCAAAGCCGACAGCGCCGGCCTTTAAACTGGTGGAGATGGCCTCCTGGCCCAGCTTCGCGCCGACCACGTTGGAACGCAGTTCCTTTAACTCCAGGGACAGGGAACCGATACGGATGGTCGCCGCCAGGTTCTCGGCTTCCTCAAAGGATTCCATACCGGTAATCTCGCAGGTACCGCCGGTGATGGCGCCCTGAACCACCGGAGCGGAAACAACCTGGTTATCATAGATAATGGCAATCCGCTTTCCGATATTGGCTGCGGTTGCATCTGCAAATGCCTTAGAGCCTTCATCGGTCAGGGTCAGCCCAACCACGAATTTGTTTCCTGTGGTGTCCTCGTACATACCGGCCTTTGCGCTGGCAACCATGTCGCCGGTCATCAGCACGTTCATCTCTTCATCGGTAAAGATTAAGGAACCCGGCTTGCCAAGCTCCTCCAGGATTGCGTTCGCATCGGACACACCTGGTATATCGATGTTGATCCGGTTATCGCCTTCCTGATAAACCTCTGCCTCTGTACTGTAATTCTGAACTCTCTGCTGCAGCTTGTAGATGGTATCTGACATCTGCTCTGCAGTAGGATTCTCCTCCACCGCCTGGTAGGTGATGCTGACACCGCCGGCCAGATCCAGGCCCAGCTTGATGTCGCTCATGCTGGAATAGCCAAACCAGCCGAACACAACTACCGCCGCGATGATTGCAATCAGGCCAAGAAGGCCTTTTCCTTTGCTGCTTTTCATCTTTTTAATTCTCCTTTTTCCTTTTTACTCCGCGTCAGCCAGAGCCGCCTTGATCATAATCGCGCACTCGATTCTCTTCTTCTGCATCGCGCAGCCGATGTCATAGGCATCGGTGATGGTTCCGTGGAAGTTGTAAGAGTTCGCCGCGCAGCCGCCGCTGCAATAGAAGCGGGCAAAGCAGTCCTTACATTTGTCCTTTGCATAGACATTGCACAGCTTGAACTCGTCACGGACTGACGTATTGGTCACACCTGTATCTACATTGCCTAACAGGAAATCTTCCTGTCCGACAAATTGGTGGCATGGGTAAAGGTCGCCCCAGGGGGTAACGGCCAGATATTCGGTTCCGGAACCACATCCGGAAAGACGCTTGGCCACGCACGGACCTGCGGTTAAGTCCAGCATAAAATGGAAGAAGTTAAAGCCTCTGCCTTCCTTCTTTCTCTTAATATATTCCACCGCCAGCTTATCATACTGCTCTAAGATGACTGGAAGGTCCTCTTCCTTGATTGCATACGGCTCCTCTGCCGGCGCAACCACCGGTTCGATGGACATCTGCTCAAAGCCAAGGTCTGCAAAGTGAATCGCATCCTCCGCAAAATCCAGATTATTGTGGGTGAAGGTGCCTCTCACATAGTAATTCATCTGCTTCCGGCTCTCTGCAAACTTCTGGAACTTCGGCACGATTAAATCGTAGCTGCCCTTGCCGTTCCGGAACGGACGCATCTTGTCATTTACTTCCTTACGGCCGTCCAGGCTCAATACCACGTTGGACATCTCCTTATTGCAGAACTCCATAATCTCATCATTTAACAGGACGCCGTTGGTGGTCAGGGTGAAACGGAACTTCTTATCATGAAGCTTCTCCTGCTCACGGCCGTACTCCACTAACTGCTTTACCACATTCCAGTTCATTAAAGGCTCGCCTCCGAAGAAGTCCACCTCCAGGTTTCTCCGCTTGCCGGAGTTGGCAATCAGGAAATCCAGCGCCTTCTTTCCGACCTCAAAGCTCATCAGGGCGCGGCGTCCATGATACTCGCCCTCCTCTGCAAAGCAGTAGCGGCAGGCCAGGTTGCAGTCATGGGCGATGTGAAGGCAGAGCGCCTTTACTACCGTCTTTCTCTCTTTAAAATCAATCACAAAATCCTTATAGATGTCTGCTGCAAACAGCTGCTCCTGGTTAATCAGCTCCTGGATATCCTCCAGGGTCTCTTCGATGTCTTCCTTGGAATACTTTCCGTCCAGGCCGTCCCAAACTGCCTTTACCTGCTCTGCGGAAAGCTCCTCCGGCTTTTCCATATCCGAAACCAAGCCGGATAAAATCGCAATCGCATCGTACATCACCGGGTCCGCCACATGAACGGAACCGCTGTTGACATCCAGCACGATGTTGTATCCATTGTTCCTATACTGGTGAATCACAGATATTTCCTCATCTTTCTATGGTTGAAATCAATCATTCAGTTTCTTTTTCCATGCGCCACACGCACTTTTCCCCAAACACGGAAAATGCCCCTACAATCCCGACGATCGTAGGGGTCTCTTTTTTTAAAGATTCACTTTCCTGTGCCATGCAGAAAATTACCGGTTGCTGTTCTCACAGCTCTGGTTTCCTACCGTACAAGAAGTCTTGCAGGCAGACTGGCAGGAAGTCTGGCACTCGCCGCATCCGCCCTTCTTCATGGTATCCTTTAAGGTGTTGGAATTTAAAGTCTTAACGTGCTTCATCTCGCTGCGCCTCCTATTCTCATTAAAGTTCTCTGCGATTATATCATATGTGGGAGCGCGGTGCAAGGATTTTCCATGCTTCAAAAAGGGAAATCCGGGATAAACCGCGGCATTCCCGGCACTTTCTGGAATGGAAAAGCACCCTGCTTCATAGATTGAACTATAATCGTTCTGGCAAAGGAAATGCTGTCCATGCGTACATTAAAAATTTTAACACGCTCTCTGTTTCTGTCCTATTTTCTCAGCGCCCTCCTGCTGGCCGCCCTGGCCTTTGCTCTGTTCCGGCTCCGCCTGTCTCCCGCGCAGGTATCCTGGGCGGTGTATGGCGTGTACGGAGGAAGCTGCTTTCTCGGCGGGCTGCTGGCAGGAAAGGGACTGCGGAGCCGGAAGTTTTTCTGGGGCCTTCTGTCCGGCATCCTTTACTTTCTCCTGCTGGCGCTGATGTCCTTTCTTATGAACCGGGAACTGGGAAGCGATACCGGCAGACTGACTGCCGTTCTCGGCATCTGCGCAGCCGCCGGAACTCTTGGGGGGATGCTGAGCTGATACGGGACGGAAGCCGGCTATCTCTCCTCGGCTTCCGCTTCCTTTCCCTCCTCTTCCTCCGGCTCCGGCAGATGCATCAGAATCGTCTCGATTCGGTTCTTATCCATCTTTTCTACCCGCAGGCGCAGGCCGTCATGCTCCACCTCTTCCCCTTCCTCCGGAAGATGGTCCAGAAGACCGATGACCAGGCCTCCCAGAGAATCATAATCCTCCGATTCCAGCTTTAAGCCCAGGCGGTCGTTCAGATCATCCAGCTTTAAGGAGGCGTCCACCCGGTACTCTCCCGGCGCCAGCTCCACCAGGCTGTCTTCCTCGTCATCATCGTACTCGTCCCGGATCTCACCTACGATTTCCTCCAGCATATCCTCCAGAGTAATCATACCGGCGGTAGCACCGTACTCGTCCAGAACAATCACGATATTATTCAGAGTCTTTCTCATCTCCACCATCAGCTCGGCTGCTTTCTTAAACTCATAGGTATACAGCGGCTGACGCAGAAAATCCCGGATATTAAAATTCTCCTTGCTGTCCAGCAGAAGAAGGTCCTTCACGTTAATGATGCCGATTACATTATCCGTCGATTCCTCGTAAACCGGGAAACGGGTGTATTTTTCCTGACGGAAAATCTCCAGAAGCTCATCGTAGGTGGCGTTCACATTGACAAATGCCATATCGATTCTGGGAATCATGATTTCCTTGGCCAGGTCCTCACCGAAATCGAACACATTGGTAATCATCTTCTTCTCTTCGGTCTGGATGACGCCTTCTTCATGGCTGACCTCCACGATGGTACGAAGCTCATCTTCTGTGATGGAATCCTGCTTCTTGTTGGGGTCCACCCTTAACGCCTTCAGCACAATCATAGAAAGCTGGTTCACCAGGAAAATCACCGGTGTCAATACTGTCATTAATGTATAGATAAATGGTGCATAAGCTAATGAAATCGATTCTGAGGATAAAGTAGAAATGGTTTTCGGAGTAATCTCACCAAATACAAGAATTAAAAGGGTCAGGATACCGGTTGCAACACCTACCGCTTTACTTCCGAACAAATCTGCCGCCAGCATCGTGGATAAGGAAGATGCAGACAGATTTACCACATTGTTGCCGATTAAGATGGCGCTCAGCATCTTACCCTGGTCTTCTACAATCTTGATTACCGTTTCTGCCCGCTTATGGCCATTCTCAGCCAGCGTCCGCATCCGGATCTTGTTCACCGTAGTAAGTGCTGTTTCTGCCGAAGAAAAAAATGCAGATAATGCTAATAAAATAAATAAAACAATCAGTTGTATGACCGCGTCACCAGACGGATCCATAATAAAACACTCCTTTTTGAATAAATTTTTAATTGTGATTTTACTATAGAAATGGTGGGCTGTCAAGAAAAAAGAAGGTGAAAAGCCGCGCTTCTCACCTTCTTAACGTTTTTTTATCCGGTTTCCACTCCTCCGCCACCTGCGACAGCACCATCACAGCCGCTCCCAGAAAGATAAACATATCTCCCAGATTGAAAATCACCTTTTTCAGCCGTTTCACATCGATACTGAAATAATCCACCACATAATTCCGCACCAGGCGGTCATATAAATTGCTGAGCGCGCCGCCCAAAGTCAGCACCAGGGCAAGCTTCTCCAGCCGATGTCCCTTTTTCGGAATCAGATAGCCCAGAATGCCCGCCAGAGCGGAGGCCACTGCCACCGGCACCAGCTTCACCAGCTCCGGCCTGCTTTTTAACACCTCAAACGGGAAACCGGTATTATGGCTTTTGTGGAGGATGATTTTTCCCTTTGTGCCCTCCAGCACCTTCGGGAAATCCGCACTGTCCTTCGCCTCGATTTCCTCCTTGATACACAAATCTACTGCCGCTATCAATAAAATGAAAAGAATAAGAATCATATGCCGCCCTCCTGAATCATCTTATTTTTATTTTACCCGTTTTCTGCGGCGGCGTAAAGGGAATTTTTATCCAATTGAAGCATATCCTTTTAAAGAATAGCATCATCACGGAGGACTTTTATGCCAGCCTGTCCGGTCAACCCAGCCAGCGAAGAGGTGGCTGACTTCATCCATCGGGAGGGAAGCCGCTCCGATTCCCTTTCCGCCCTGCAGGAGCAGATTCTATGTCAGGATTTTGTGTCCAGAGAATACTCCATCGCCTATCTGCCTCTTGCCCAGGCACGCCCCATCTCCCTGGAGCGGTACCCCTACTACTCGATTCCCAAGCTATACGCCCTTTTGGACACCTCCAGCATGGAAGCCGCCGGGATTCTTCCGGTGTTCCGCCAGCCGGCTTTGGGAAACCAGGGCCGCGGGGTGTTAATCGGCATAATTGATACAGGAATTGATTATCAGAACCCGCTTTTTCGAAATCCGGACGGAACCACCCGCATTGCAGGGATCTGGGACCAGACGCTCCCGGCTCCATCGGAGGCGGACGCGCTTCCTCCCGGCGTCCGTGACCCCTCCGGCCGCCTTCTGGACATCCAGTACGGCACCGCCTTTACTTCGGAACAGATCAACGAGGCGCTGCGCCGGGATAATCCGCTGGAGCGGGTCCCCTCCAGGGACACGGACGGACACGGAACCTTTCTTGCCGGAATCGCCGCAGGCGGGGAATCTCCCTCCGGGGATTTTATCGGCGCTGCCCCCAAGGCCTCCATCGGCATGGTAAAACTGAAGCCGGCCAAGCAGTATCTGCGGGATTTTTTTCAGATTCGCGATGATGCCGCTGCCTATCAGGAAAATGACATTATGATGGGCATCAAATACCTGCGGCTTCTTTCCCAGGAAACCCGGATGCCCCTGGTTATCTGCATTTCCCTGGGGACCAACAGCGGAAGCCACGAAGGGACCTCCCCGCTGGGCTATACCCTGCAGTCCTCCAGCCAGTACATCGGCATCATCACGGTAGCGGCCGCCGGAAATGAAGCCGGGCTTGCCCATCATTACTTCGGTACGATTCCCGGCGGCCAGCCCTACGAGGATGTGGAAATCCGGGCAGCGGAGGGGGAGCGCGGCTTTACTGCGGAATTCTGGTCTGATGTGACCGACCTTTATACCATCGGCTTTGTCTCACCCAGCGGAGAAACCATCAGCCGGATTCCCTTAAATCTGGGAAAAGAATCCCGCATCTCCTTTTTGCTGGAGCCGACGGTGATTCATGTTTCCTACCTGCCCAATGAGGCCGGCTCCGGCCGCCAGCTCATTTTCTTCCGATTCGAAAACCCGGCCGCCGGAATCTGGCGCATCCGGGTATATAATTCCCTTTCGCTGAATGGCCGGTATCACATCTGGCTTCCGGTCCAGGGCTTTTCTTCTCCGGACACCATATTCCTGCGGCCGGACCCCAACACCACCATCACCAATCCCGGCAATACGCTGTTTCCCATTACCGTCAGCACCTACGACCACCGGGACGGCGGAATCTATATCCATTCCAGCCGTGGCTTTACCATCAACAATCAGATCAAGCCGGATATCGCAGCCCCTGG
>JAUNPZ010000056.1:17036-18862 GCA_030536455.1 Lachnospiraceae bacterium
CCTGCTCAGCCGCAGAGCAGTCCCATGACCCGCCGCACCGGCTCCTCCGTTGCCGCCGCCCACTGTGCCGGAGCAGTGGCAAACCTCCTGGCCTGGGGACTGGTGGAGGGCCATGACCCGGCCATGAGCGACGCTTCCATCCGTGGCTATCTGGTGCGCGGGGCAGAAAGAAAACCAGGGTACGAGTATCCAAACCGTGAGTTCGGATACGGCACCCTGGATTTATACCAGTCTTTTCTTCAATTGCGTGAATAATCCGTTTTAGCCTCTCATCTCAATCCGCGGCCCGCCGCTCTTCTCCAGGTAGGGCCGTGTGATGATGACCGAACCGATATTGGGGTCCTTGGGAATCTCATACATGATATCCAGCATGAAATCCTCCATGATGGCCCGGAGTGCTCTGGCTCCGGTGTCCTTTTTCAGCGCCTCCTCTGCAATCCAGTCCAGCGCCTGCTCATCAAATACCAGCTTCACCTCATCGTAAGCCAGCAGCTTCTCATACTGCTTCAGGATAGCATTCTTCGGCTCCGTGAGAATCTGTTTCATCAGCTCCTTATCCAGCCGCTTTAAGGCCACCGTCACCGGAAGGCGGCCTAAAAACTCCGGAATCATTCCGAATTTGCGGAGGTCCTCATTCGTCACATGAGAGAGCAGATTTTTCTCTTCCTCGAACTGGTCCTTCAGCGCTGCCTCAAATCCCAGGGAGGAGGTTCCTTTCAGCCGCTCCCGGATAATCTCCTCCAGGTCCGGGAAGGCGCCGCCGCAGATAAAAAGAATATTGTCCGTATTCACCGTCGCCATCGGCGTCATGGCATTCTTCTGATTGGAGCCCACTGGAACCTCCACCGTGCTGCCCTCCAGAAGCTTTAACAGCTCTTGCTGAACCGACTCGCCGCTTACGTCTCTGGTGTTGGTGTTCTGTTTTTTCGCAATCTTATCAATCTCATCGATGAAAATGATACCACGCTCGGCTTTTTCCACATCATTATCCGCAGCCGCCAGAAGCTTCGTCACCACGCTTTCGATGTCGTCGCCGATATAGCCGGCTTCCGTCAGGGATGTGGCATCCGCGATGGCCAGCGGCACATCCAAAAGCTTAGCCAGCGTCTTTACCAGATAGGTCTTGCCGCTTCCCGTCGGTCCAATCATCAGAATATTGGACTTCTCGATGGTAATCTCGTCCTGCGCCTCCCCATCCCGGCTCAGCAGCGCCCTTTTATAGTGATTGTATACCGCAACCGCCATCACCTTCTTCGCCTGCTCCTGTCCGACCACATACTCATCCAGCCGATGCTTGATGATATGGGGTGCCGGGATGTCCCGGATGGTGTACTGCTTCTTTTCCCCGGTCTTTTTCTTAATCTTCTGCTTCTTCGGAATCGCCATATCCGGGTTCATAAAATTCGAAAAATCCCCGATATTCATATTCATAAACGGCATATTCGGAATCTGGTTCAAATCCATCCCGTTCTGATTCAATGAGTCAAATGCCCGCTGCATACAGTCATGGCACAGATAAATTCCGCCCGGCATGGACACCATCGACCCGGCCTTGCTCTCCGGCCGCCTGCATATGTAGCAGACCTTCTCATAATCCTTATCCTCATCCCGGCCTGCCGCCTCAGTCTGTCCTTCCAGCACCGGGGTTCCTTTATTTTCTGCGTTCTTTTCTCTATCGTCCAATGTGGTCTCCCTTTCCCTTCACCTTGATGTAACTGTTCCATTCATTATAAAAGATTTTCCAGGCAAATACAAGCACATCCAGGCTTTCCGGCAGAGTTCTTAATAATACTACTCGTAACTGTTCAGTACCTTCACAGTCACGA